>JBFZEF010000319.1:0-5046 GCA_041307045.1 Halioglobus sp. | reverse complement strand
AAGTTACCCTAAGTAGCGCCAGGGAAAATGTTATACACACTGAATGATGGTCACAGAACTATCACACGCTTAGGCGAATAATCGTATCATTCACTTCACAAGAGAACTGCATCTATATGATTTAAATGGATTTATTGCATTTGACTGAAATTTAATCAATCTGTCACAAGCGTGGCTGCTGCTGCCTCCGGAGGCCAGTTGAACAATTTATTCACTGACTTATCCACAGAATCTGTGGAAAAAAAGATCTGCCGTGCAAGTGTTACAGAATCTCTCGAAGACCCGTTTTCGAATCGTGCGCTGCACCGGCCGGAGCGCGGGCTAATGCAGGGTTTGGGTCCGGTCGCTTATGACCACGGCCTGCAGGTCCTTTCCCAGCATGATGACGTGGCCCTGGCGCCGCTCCACCCCATCGAAGGTATAGTCGAAGCGGTACTGGCGCCAGATACGCCAGCGGCCCTGGCGGTTGCGGCTGAGGGAAATGCGGCTGATCTGCACGCTCTGGTCCAGCAGCTGGTAGTCGTCATGCTCCCCCGCCCGGGCGACCGCCTTCACGGCAAGTTCACGCACACGTGTCGCAGCGAGGAAGTAAAGACATAGGGCACCGAAGCCGAAGACAAGCAGTATATCCACCAGCGTGAAGTACATTCGGTTCCCTGCCCCGGGTTTTCGAGGCGGCCAGCATACTGGCGTTTGCCGGGGCGTGCCAGCACGGACGAGCGCCGCGCCCTTGGAAAGGCGCCGGCCCCGCCCGCCGGGAAGTACCTCAGGGTTCCTGCGCCAGGAGAAAGCGCTGCACCAGGCTGTTGAACAGACCGGGCCGCTGCACATGCAGCCAATGCCCGCAGCCGGCCATGACCTTGATCCCCGCCGCCGGAAAGAGCCGCAGGATACGGCTGCGGTGTTCCGCGCGAATATAGTCTGAGTCACCGCCCTTGATGAACAGCACGGGCCCGCAGTAAGGCGCGGCGGCCGCAGGCTCGGCTCGCACCGCGCCGTAGTCCCGCTTGAGCCCGTCCAGGTTGAAGCGCCAGCGATATACCCCGTCCGCGTCGCGCCGCAGGCTCGACAGCAGGAACTCGATCACCTGCGACTCCTGCAGGTGGGCGGCCATCAAGGTTGCCGCCGCCTCCCTCGAACTGCACTGCGCCGCCGCCACAGCCTCGAGAGCGGCAAAAACCGCGTCGTGATGCGGCGGGTACTCCACCGGGGCGATGTCCGCCACCACCAGCGCGGACACCAGGCGCGGCTGCGCCAGGGCCAGCTGCATGGCGACCTTGCCACCGAGGGAGTGCCCCACGAATTGCGCCTGCTGCAAACCCTGGTGGCTCATCCAGTTGGCGAGCACACCCGCCATGGTCGCCAGGGTCGTAGTCTCCAGCCAGCCGGAGCGGCCGTGGTTAGGCAGGTCCACCCCGTAGACGCGGCGGCTTCCCGCCAACACCCGCGCCAGGGCGCCGAGGTTGTTGCCGGAACCAAACAGGCCGTGGAGCAATACCACCGGCGGGCCATCGCCGCTGCAGGTGTGGTGCAGATGTACAGTCGACAGGCGCTGCACCCCCGTAGAGATTTTGTTAAGATGCACGCCACTATAACGGATCGGAAACCAACATGCGTCGTCTGAGCAAACTGTCCCGGCACCTCCTCACGATCGGTCTCGCCTGCATGGTACTGGCCTGCAGCTCAAGCCCAACCTATAACGCCACGGTTTTTCCCTACGAGATAGACCAGGCGCGAGTGGACAAGGGCGACATCAAGACCGTGGTTATAGCCCACGTCAACCTGGGTCTTCCGTCGCGCACCTACCTGGAGAAAGAGGCGCTGCGCATCGACGCCATGGTGGGCGCCTACCTGAAGGAAAATGGCTTTAAAGTTCTGCCGCAGCGTGAATTCGAGCAGCGCTGGAACAGCGCCGTGCGTGCCTATGGCAACCCGGTGGACCCCACCAGCGGCAACGTGAATATGAAGACCTTCGCCCAGATCATGACATCGATTCGGGATGACATGCGCGACACCGGCCTGGATGCCTTCATCTTCACCGACCTGGTGGAATTGCAGACCGCATTCAGCGGCGGCCTCCAGCACGTTGCGCGCTGGGACGGTGTGACCCGCAAGCCCACCATCCAGGGGCCAGGTGACGGGGTCTCCGCGGACTTCGACTGGGCCACACTGGTCGATGTCGCCTCGCTGCAGGTCAGTATCTATGACGTCGAACTGCAGCGCGTATTCGCCAGCCGCGGCGGCCTCGATGCCACGCAGGCCATCGACAGCCGCTCCTCCGATGGCCGCTACGTGAGACGCCGGGAAATCCTGGAAAACGAGGCCAATATCAACGAGGGTATCGCGCTCGCCTTCCACCCCTTCATCCAGAACGAAAACTGGCCGGGCAATCCCTGACCCGCGGGTGCGGGCCGACTCGCGGCCGCGCTCGCATGACCCTTGAGTCGCCCGCTGTGTCTACTTGTCAGTCCTGATTTGCGGCTGCTAGACTAACGACTATTAGTTTGTAGCGCTAACTGCGCCGGAGATCACCATGGAATTTGCCGTCCCCGCATACACCCGCGTCAAGGACAATACCCGCCTGGGCCACATCCCGGGTAGCTACGGCCTGCCCCTGCTGGGCGATACCTTCAGCTTTGTGCTGAACCCCTTCAAAGTACTGGATGCCCACTACAAAAAATACGGACCGATTTTCAAGGCCTCGCTGACGTTCCAGAAGTTCGTGGTCGCTCTCGGGCCAGAGTACATCCAGCAGTTGATGCTCGATTCCAAGCAGAGCTTTTCCGCCCGCATGGGATACAACACCCCGCTGGGAGATTTTTTTGCCGGCGGCCTGCTGATGCGGGATTTCGACGAACACAAGTTTCACCGGCGCATCATGCAGACCGCGTTCAAGGTCGATGCCATGCGTTCCTACGTCGACCTGATGCACCCGATCATCGACCGGGAGATGTCCCGCTGGGGGCAGGTCGCGGATTTCCAGTTCTACCCCAACATCAAGACGCTGCTGCTGGACATCGGCGCCAAGGTCTTCCTGGGTATGGACCTCGGCGGCCCGGGAACCCGCGACCTCAACCAGTCCTTCCTCGACATGAATGAGGGTGTGCTCGCGCTGATACGCAAGGATTGGCCCGGTCTGCTCTACCGCAAGGGCATGAACGGTCGCCGCGCCCTGGAAAAGTTTTTCATTGAACTGGTGCCACAGCGGCGCGGCGTGCAGGGCAATGACATGGCGACATTCTTCTCCAACGAGAAATCCGAGGAGGGGGAGTTCTATTCCGACCGGGTGGTGGGCGAGCACCTGATCTTCCTGCTGCTGGCCGCGCACGACACGACTACCAGCGCGCTGACCATGGCGGTGCACTACCTGGCTCACCACCAGCAGTGGCAGGAGCGCCTGCGGGAGGAACTGACGGCGCTTGGTAAGCCGCACCTCGCCTACGAGGACCTGGCCACTGTCGCCGACCTGGACAATTGCTTCAGGGAAACAGTGCGCCTGTATCCCCCGGTGCCGATGATGATGCGGCGCACGGTCAAGGAGGTGGAACTCGGCGGCTTCCTGTTGCAGCCCCATACGATGGTGCAGATATCCCCGCTCTACACGCACCGCATGGAACAGTGGTGGAGCAAGCCCCACGAGTTCGACCCGGACCGCTTTGCCCGCGAAGAGCACAAGCAGCACAGCTTCATGTGGGCGCCTTTCGGTGGTGGCGCCCACAAGTGCATCGGCCTGCACTTCGCCGACATGCTGTTCAAATGCGCCCTCGCCGGCCTGCTGCTCAACTATCGCTTCAGCTATACCAGTGCGGGGCAGTTCGAAGGCAGGCTCCAGTATTTTCCCTTTGCCAAGCCCATGGACAACCTGCCGCTGCGGCTGGAGCCATTGCGCCGCGCCTGATGCGGCGAAGCGCTCCAGCTCCTGCCTAAGCCAGGGTATCGAGCATTTCCACCCGGAAGGCCTTGATATCGGCCGCGCGCTCTGCGGCGATGAGTTGGACCCAGTCGGGGTTCGCGATCAGCGCCCGCCCCACCGCCACCAGGTCGAATTCCCCCGCCGCCACGCGCCGCACCAGTTCGTCCAGGCTGGCGGGCTCCGCCGCCCTGAAAGCGGTTTCACCGGGCGCGGGAATGAAGTCTGTGTTCAGGCCGACGCTGCCCACGGTGATCGCCGGCTTGCCGGTGATCTTGCGGGTCCAGCCCGCCAGGTTGAGGTCGCTGCCGGGAAACTCCGGCTCCCAGAAACGGCGGGTGGAACAGTGAAAGATATCGACACCGGCCGCTGACAGGGGCAACAGGAATTGCTCCAGTTGTACCGGCGTGCTGACCAGGCGGGCGCTGAAGTCCTGCTGTTTCCACTGGGACCAGCGCAGGATGACGGGAAAGTCCGGCCCCACCGCAGCGCGCACGGCGGCGATGACCTCGAGGGCGAAACGACTGCGCCGCTCCAGCGAGCCGCCATACTCGTCATCGCGCTGGTTGGTTCCCTCCCAGAAGAACTGGTCGATCAGGTAGCCATGGGCACCGTGGATCTCCACCGCGTCAAAACCCAGGGCCTTGGCATCCGCCGCACCCTGGCCGAAAGCCCGCACCACATCGTCAATATCCTGCCGGGTCATGATATGGCGATTGACCTTCCCCGGCAGGTTCATACCCGACGGGGTATACCCGTCTACCGACCCCTCCGGCGGGGTGCCCGCCTTGCGCATGCCCCCGCAGTGCCACAACTGGGGCGCGATCTTGCCGCCCTCACCGTGCACCGCGTCGGCGACCTTCCTCCAGCCGGCAAGGCGTTCCGCGCCGTGGAAATAGGGTACGTCAGGATAGCCGCTGGCCGCGATATGGTTGACGCAGGTGCCCTCGGTGATGATCAATCCGACCCCGCCGGCGGCCCGGCGGCGGTAGTACTCCACCACCGCCGGGCCGGGGATATTGCCGGGAGACTTGTTGCGGGTCATCGGTGCCATCACGATGCGGTTGGCGAGCTTCAGCCTGCCGAGCTCAAAAGGCTGGAACAGGATGTCGGTAGCGGTCATGGGCTTATCCTTG
>JBFZEF010000317.1:0-6536 GCA_041307045.1 Halioglobus sp. | reverse complement strand
GAGTTGCCCGGCGTGGCGAAAGAGGATATCCATGTCCACGTGAAGGACGGCATCCTGACGCTGGAGGCCGAGACCAGCAAGGAGGACAAGGAGGAGAAGGATGGCAAGGTCATCCGCCAGGAGCGGCGCTACGGCAAGTATATGCGCAGCTTCAACCTGGGGGTGGATATCCAGGAGGCGGATATCAAGGCGTCGTTCAAGGATGGCGTACTGAAGCTGGAGGCACCCAAGGTGCAGCCCAAGGCGCCCGAGCGGCGGCGCATCAGTATCGATTAATCCCCAGCGCCGTCCCGGCGGGGCGCAGTTCCCGCCGGGACGGCCTTTTGTGCGAATTTTCGCGCGTATTCTTGCAATTCTCACTCCGGGATATCACTCTTGCCGCGGTTTGCGCCGGCGGCGCTTCGGCCCGCCTGACGTGTTTTTTCCTGATATGACAACAGGCGGCACCCCGTGAGGTTTTGCGTTCGAATTTTCCTGCCAGGCTTGCTCGGCCTCCTGCTACAACCTGGGGCCGGCGCCACCGCGGCGGGTGATGCCCTGTCCAATGCCCGCCAGCAATACCGTGAGGCCGTCAGGGCCGTGGACAAGGGGCACTGGACCGAGTACCAGCAACTGCGCCCCGGCCTCGATGATTACCCGCTGGCCATCTACCTCGACTACTTCCAGCTCAGCCGCAATCCCGGGGAAGTGCGCCCCGCCGATGCCCTGAGCTTTATCCGCCGCAGTGCCGGCTCCCCGCTGCCCAACCGGTTCGCCAACCTTTACCTCAGGCAGGCTGGCAAAGAGCAGCGCTGGCGAGATTTTCTTGCGGTCAAACCGGATGAACCCGTGGGGATTGAACTCAAGTGCTACTACTTCCGCGCCCGGCTGGCGGCGGGGGATACCGCCATTGCCTGGGAAGGGGCCCGGCGCCTGTGGGATGTTGGCGAGTCGCGCCCCAGCGCCTGTGACCCGCTGTTTGCGGCCTTACAGGACGCCGGGCAACTGAGCGATGACATGGTCTGGTCGCGCCAGCTCAAGAGTTTCGATGCGGGACAGCGTTCACTCATGGAGCATGTTGCAAAATCGGCCAGTCCCGAGCTGGCGCCCTGGACGGACAGGCTGCTGGCGGTTTACCGCCAGCCGGAGAGCATCCGCCGGCAGGCCCTGCCCGCGGGCAGTCCCTATTCGGCAGACATCGCCAGCCACGGCCTGGCCCTGCTGGCCCGCTACCAGCCGCTGCAGGCCCTGCAGTTCTGGAACGACTTCCAGGGGGAACTCAGCTTCGATGCGCAGCAGGTTCGCCGCGTCGAGTACGCCATCGCCCTTAACGGCATGTTCGCCCGGGAGCAGGCACTGGCCCCGTGGTTGCCCGCGGTACTGGAGCGGTTGCAGGACGACAAGCTGGTGGAGATCCGCCTGCGCTGGGAGCTGGCGGAGCAGGACTGGGCAGCAATCGAGCAGACCATGCCCCTGTTGTCGGAGTCCGCGCAGGCAGCGGAAGTCTGGCGTTACTGGCGCGCCCGGCTGCTGTACCTGCGCGACCGCACCACCGAGGCGGATGCGATTATGGCCGACCTGGCGCAGGAGCGCAGCTATCACGGCTTCCTGGCGGCAGATCGGCTGGGCAGGCCTTACAGCTTCAACCACCAGGTCCAGGTACTCGACACCGCAACCGCCAGCTCCCTGCAGCAAATGCCGGTGGTGCAGCGGGTCGGTGAGCTCAACTTCCATGAGTCCTGGAGCCTCGCCCATTCCGAGTGGTTTTACCTGCTGCAGGGGAACGACGACAGGGACCGCAACAGGCAGCTGGCGCAATTGGCCGCGCAGCAGGGATGGTATCGGATGGCAATCGATGCGGCCTCCCGGGCCGAGGCCTGGGACGCACTGGAGCTGCGTTTCCCCGCCCCCTGGCGCAGCACTTTCCAGCGCCACGGCTCGGTCCGGGAAGTGCCGGGCACCGAACTGATGGCGATAGCCCGTCGGGAGAGCGCTTTTTATCCCCAGGCCCAGTCCCCGGTGGGGGCGCGCGGCCTCATGCAGTTGATGCCGGCCACCGCGAAGGAAGTGGCGGCCTCGCTGGGGCAGGGCGATGGCAGTGCAGACCTGTTCGAGGTGGAGTTCAACGTGCTGCTGGGCAGCGCCTATTACCGCCAGTTGCTGGACCGCTATGGCGGCAACCGGGTGTTCGCGCTGGCCGCCTACAACGCCGGCCCCCACCGGGTTGACCGCTGGCGCCACCCGCCGGGGGAGGGTGTGCCGGTAGATATCTGGGTGGATACCATTCCCTACAAGGAGACCCGGGAGTACGTCCAGGCTGTGCTGTTCTATAACGTGGTATTCCAGTACCTGTTGGGCGATACTGGCACGCTGCTGACGCCGGCGGAGCGCGCAGCGCTGTACTGACGCCGGCCCGAATCAACATCCGGCGGCTTGTGCCTCACTGGCCGCCACTACCGATGGCAAAACGCTCATGCAGGACACCCGGCCGCTGCTGCTGGAGACTGATTTTCCGCCACTGCAGCGCGCTGAGCTGCGCAGCCTGCAGGTCAACCTGGGCTATGTGTGCAACCTCAGCTGCGTGCACTGCCACGTCAATGCCGGCCCCGGCCGCACCGAGTCGATGGCGCTGGAGACCATCGACCAGGTGCTCGCCCTGCTGGCGCGCGAGCGTATCGGCCTGCTGGACCTCACTGGCGGTGCGCCGGAACTGAACCCGCATTTTCGCTACCTGGTGCGGGAGGCCAGGGCACTGGGTGTGCGGGTGGTAGACCGCTGCAATCTCACCATACTGCTGGAGCCCGGCCAGGAGGATCTGGCGGAATTCCTGGCGGCGCAGCAGGTGGAGATTACCGCCTCGCTACCCTGTTACCTCGAGGACAACGTGGAGGCGCAGCGCGGCAAGGGGGTTTACGGCGACAGCATCAGGGCGATCCGGCAGCTGAATGAACTCGGCTATGGCCGGGCCCCGGGGCTGGTGCTGAACCTGGTGTACAACCCGGTCGGCGCGGTGTTGCCGCCGCCCCAGGCCGCGCTTGCAGAGGATTACCGGCGCGAGTTGGACCGGCGCTTCGGCATCTGCTTCAACGAATTGTTTACCATAACCAATATGCCCATCAGCCGCTTTGGCGCGGTGCTGCTTGCCCAGGGCCAGTACCTGCCCTACATGCAGTTGCTGCGGGATAATTTCAGCGCGAGCAATCTCGACACCGTGATGTGTCGCAACCTGCTCAGCATCGACTGGCAGGGCTATGTCTACGACTGCGACTTCAACCAGATGCTCGACCTGCCCGTGCTGGCGCGGGAAGGCCGCCGCCATATCACCCGGCTGCCTGCGGCCGAACGGCTGGCGGGGACCGCGATCCGCACCGGTGAACACTGCTACGGCTGCACCGCCGGCCAGGGCAGCAGCTGTGGTGGTGCGCTGGAGGCGTAATGGCCGTCAGTGTCGGTTTCATCATCCCGGTGCTGGATGAACAGGAACGCATAGCCGGCCTGCTGGGCTATCTGCGCCAGCACTTTCCGGACAGTGAACTCACGGTGGTCGATGGCGGCAGCAGCGATCACACTGTGGCCGCCGCACTGCCCCTGTGCCACCGCCTGTTGATCGGCGAGCGGGGCAGGGCGGCGCAGATGAACCTGGGCGCGCGCACCAGCTGCGCCGATTACCTGTGTTTCCTGCACGCCGATTCTATTCCCGGGGTATCCGCCGCCGGCTTGCAGTCTCACCTGGCCCGCGCGCCCCTGTGGGGGTTCTGCCGGGTGCGGTTGGGCAGTCCACGGCGGGTTTTTCGGGTGATCGAATGGTTCATGAACCAGCGCTCGCGCCTGACTGCTGTCGCCACGGGCGATCAGATGTTGTTCCTGCAGCGAACGGTGTTCGAGCGCAGCGGGGGTTTCGACCCCATTCCGCTGATGGAGGACGTCGCCTATACGAAGCGCCTGCGGCGCCTGGGGCGGCCCCTGGTCATCGCCGAGCCGGTGCTGGCTTCGAGCCGGCGCTGGGAGCAGCGGGGGGTGCTGCCCACCGTGCTGTCCATGTGGGGCTTGCGGCTGGCCTACGTTTGCGGTGTGTCACCCCAGCGCCTGTGGCGCTACTACTATGGGCGCTGAACGCCCGGATTGCCTGTTTATCCAGTTCGCCCGTGAACCGGTGGCAGGCGCGGTGAAGACCCGGATGATCCCCCACCTGTCACCCCCGGAGGCCTGCGCCCTGCATGCGGAACTGGTGCTGTGGACCGCCGCCACGCTGGTGGCGGCGCGGCTGGGGCGGGTTGAACTGGCGGTGGCGGGGTCGGCGGGGCACGGCCTGTTCCAGGACTGCCTGGATCTCGGGGTTGCCGGCCTGACCCTGCAGCGGGGTAATGACCTCGGCACGCGCATGTACAACGCCCTGGTGGCGGGGCTGGAGCGGTTCGAGCGGGTGGTGCTGGTGGGCAGCGATTGCCCGTCGATCGACAGGGGCTACCTGAACCAGGCGCTGGCGGCGCTGGATCAGGATGACATCGTGCTGGGGCCGGCGGCGGACGGCGGTTATACGCTGGTCGGCGCCAGGCGTGTGCCGCGGGAGATGTTCGAGGGAATCAGCTGGGGAACGGCGGCGGTGTTTAGCGAAACGACCCTTCGACTGCGGCGAGTGGGTGTGGCCTGGACCGAATTGTCCGTGCTGAATGATATCGACCGGCCCGAGGATCTGCCGGCCTGGATGGCCCTGCGAGCCGCCCGGGGCGGGTGAATCAGGCGGTGGCGCGCTGCTCCTGCTGTTGCGGTTCGGCGGCCGCCAGCCCTGAGCGCTGGTAAAGGAGCCAGGCAATGGCGGTGCAGTAGCTCAGGTTGGTCTGCAGTTCGCTGTCCGGATCGCTCAGGAACGCCCTCTGGCTGGCCAGTCCGCGCACCCGGCTGGCGATCTCGGGGTTGAAGGCCAGGTAGCGATCCCACAGATCGCGGTGCTGGGCGGCCGTGATGCGGAATATTCCCAGGCCTTCATTGCGCGCCGAAAACAGCCCCAGATCAGGGCCGTCGATGGCGGCGTTGAGCAGGAAATCTTCAGTGACGGGCGTCCACTTGCCCAGGTATTTCAAGGTCGGCCTGATGACATGGTCTCTCAGGTGTTCTGCGGTTACGTACATGCGGCACTACCTCGCAGGGAGATGAAATCCGTCAGATACTGCTGTTGCGCTCTTAAGGTCTTTTGTTTTTCGCCCGGTTATCTTTAGCCGGCGCTGGAGATGAACCTCCGTGACCGACGGTTCCGGACTTAGGTCACACTTTTAACACAGGAGAAAAATAAATCCAATAGAAATAATGGTTTGCGAGGGTTGTTTGAGAACTATTCTGGGAAGTTGGTGTAACTGACTGAAATTGGCCTGCCCCTCGGGATCAACATCGCCTGGCTGCAGGGCATTCAGGCCACGCAGCTGATCGGCCCTCCTGCGGGCTGGGACAGCCGGGCGCACCAGGCCCAGGTCTAGTCCTTGCCAGGCATGATCCAGCCGATCACCGTGCTTGCGATACTGACGACGACACTGCCGATGAGCGCCGTGAAAAACTGCGACATGCCGCTACCTGCGATCGACATGACGTTGCCCGCGAGCCATGCGGTCAGCATCAGCATGAGGGCGTTGATCACGAAGGTGAAGAGCCCGAGCGTGATAATCGTGACAGGCAGCGACAGCAGTTTGATGACTGGCCTGATGAACACGTTTACCAGCCCGAAGACGACAGCGACAATCAGGAAAGCGCCGAGTGACGACTCGATCCGGATGCCCGATACCAGGGCGGTGGTCACCCACAACGCGGCTGCGGTGACAAGGATGCCGACTACCATTTTCATCACACTCTCCAGGGTAAGACCGCGACAGCCTGCAACGTAGCAAACTGAGGGACTAATTGCTATATTGCAGGCCGGATCGAAACTGACCGATATCATAAAATTTTTTTTCAGGAGCGTAGCGTGAACAAATACGGAGCGGAATTCATAGGCACTTTCTGGCTTGTTCTGGGCGGTTGTGGCAGCGCGGTACTGGCAGCTGCATTCCCGGAGGTGGGTATCGGCCTGTTGGGTGTTTCACTCGCCTTTGGCTTGACGGTGCTGACGATGGCGTTCGCCATCGGTCATATATCGGGCTGCCACCTCAATCCGGCGGTTTCCGTTGGCCTGTGGGCTGGTGGGCGCTTTCCTGCCAAGGAGCTGGCTCCCTACATTATCGCGCAGGTCCTGGGCGGGATCGCGGCAGGTGGCGTGTTGTATCTCATTGCGAGCGGCAAGGCCGGCTTCGATGTCTCCGCCGGCTTTGCTTCGAACGGTTATGGTGAACATTCGCCGGGCAACTACAGTCTACAGTCGGCGCTGGTAACCGAAGTGGTCATGACCATGATGTTCCTTGTGGTCATTCTCGGCGCGACAGATAAACGAGCCCCTGCAGGGCTGGCGCCGATTGCGATTGGCCTGTGCCTGACGCTGATTCACCTGATCAGTATTCCCGTGACCAATACCTCCGTGAATCCTGCGCGCAGCACGGGTGTGGCGGTGTATGTGGGTGGCTGGGCGGTGCAGC
>JBFZEF010000316.1:0-3181 GCA_041307045.1 Halioglobus sp. | reverse complement strand
AGGAACAGGGTCGTGCCCCTTGAGCCGGGCACCGCCGAATTGGTGCGCGCCGCCACGATGACGAGATCGCAGTGCTGGCCGTTGGTGATGAAGGTCTTGGAGCCGTTGATGAGGAAATCATCACCGTCGCGCCTGGCCGAGGTGCGAATGCCCTGCAGGTCGCTGCCCGCGCCCGGTTCCGTCATGGCCACCGCGCCCACACATTCTCCACTCACCATGCGGGGCAGGAAGTGCTGCTTCTGCTCTTCGCTACCCCTGTTCAGCAGGTAGTGGGCCACAATATCCGAATGGACCGCCATCGGACCGCCGACGGAGGGGAAATTGGCCCGGGCGAAGGTCTCCTGGATCACCATGGAAAACAGGAAGTTCGCGCCGTGACCGCCGTAAGCCTCGGGGATGTCAACGGCCAGCAGGCCCTGCTCCCCCAACCTGTTCCACAGTTCGCGCGGGAAAATCTCCGCCTTTTCCCACTGCTGGTAATGCGGCAGCACCTCCGCGTCGATGAATCGCTGCACATTGTCCCGAAACAGGGCCAGTTCTTCATTCATGGGGTTCCTCCTGAGCATTGCAGTTGTGGGGCATAAGTTATACCAAATTGCGGTCGCGCTACAGCGCACCCAGCGCTGCACCAACCAGAGTTTGCTTACCGACGGCCTTGACCCCCTGGATTTCAGCCTGAGCCGGAGTACAGCGGTTGATTGGGGGCAAATGCAGGGGCGCCCTGTCAGTCCCGCCATGGCGCCCCCTGCCTTCCTCCATTAAACTGGGGCGCTGATTGACCGGGTATTGTGCCGGGGCATGACAAAGGGTGGCGACATGCAGGGCGGGATGATGGCGCAGGCAGTGGAACTCATGGTGTATGGCATGGGCACGGTGTTTGTATTCCTGGGCCTGCTGGTACTCGCCATCAGCCTCATGTCGGGCCTCATCAACCGCTATTTTCCCCAGCCGGAGCCACCGCCGGTCGCGGCTCGGCTGCACAGCCCGGGCGAGACCGTGGGCGCCGAACTGGATCCCGGCGTGGTGGCGGTGATCACCGCTGCGATTCGGCGACACCGCAATACCAAATAGGCCGGGCACAACACGCCCGGACCAGGCAGAACCAGGAGGCTTGACGGCAATGGACCAGAACAACCGACCGCTGGGCATCACCGAAGTGGTGTTGCGCGATGCCCACCAGTCCCTGCTGGCGACCCGCATGCGCCTCGATGACATGCTGCCCATCGCGGCCAAACTTGACGCAGTGGGTTTCTGGTCCCTGGAGACCTGGGGCGGCGCCACCTTCGACGCCTGTATCCGCTACCTCGGGGAGGACCCCTGGGAGCGCATGCGGGAGCTGAAAAAGGCCATGCCCAACACGCCCCAGCAGATGTTGTTCCGGGGCCAGAATATCCTCGGCTACCGCCACTACGCGGACGATGTGGTGCTGAAATTTGTCGAGCGCGCGGCCTGCAATGGCGTGGACGTGTTCCGCGTGTTCGACGCCATGAACGACATGCGCAACATGGAGGTGGCGCTGGGCGCCGTCAGGCAGGTGGGCAAGCACGCCCAGGGCACGATCTCCTACACCCTGAGCCCCGTGCACACCCTGGAGACCTGGGTGGAGATGGGCAGGCGGATCGAGGATACAGGGGCCGATTCCATCGCCATCAAGGATATGGCGGGGCTGCTGCACCCCTATGTGGGCTATGAACTGGTCACCCGGCTCAAGGCCGCCTGCGCCATACCGATCCACTTGCATTGCCATGCCACTACCGGCCTTTCCACCAGCACCATCCTCAAGTGTGTGGAAGCGGGGATCGACAACGTCGACACGTCCATCTCGTCCATGTCCATGACCTACGGCCATTCACCGACGGAAGCGGTGGTGGCCATGCTGGCGGGCAGCGCTCGACAGACCGGCCTGGACATAGTCAAGCTGGCGGAGATTGCCGCGTATTTTCGCGAGGTGCGAAAAAAATACGCCGCCTTCGAGGGCTCCCTGCGGGGCGTGGATGCCCGCATCCTGGTGGCGCAGGTACCGGGCGGCATGCTCACCAATATGGAGAGCCAGCTGAAGGAGCAGGGCGCCGCAGACAGGATGGACGAGGTGCTGGCGGAGATTCCCCGGGTGCGCGAGGACCTGGGGTATATACCGCTGGTGACCCCCACCTCCCAGATCGTCGGCACCCAGGCGGTAATCAATGTACTTACCGGCGAGCGCTACAAATCCATCACCCGGGAAACCGCGGGGGTGCTCAAGGGCGAATACGGCGCTACCCCGGCGCCGGTCAATGCCCAACTGCAGCTGCGGGTGCTGGAGGGCAAGCCGCCTATCAGCTGTCGCCCCGCCGACCTGCTGGAGCCCGAGCTGGACAAGCTCACAGAGGAGTTGCGCGCACTGGCCCTGGAGAAGTCGATCGCCCTGACTGCGGGCGAGGGCGAGATCGACGACGTGTTGACCTACGCCCTGTTTCCCCAGATCGGCCTCAAGTTCCTCGAACACCGCGGCGATGCCTCGGCCTTCGAGCCGGCACCGGCTCAGCCTGCGGTTGCCGCGCCGACGCCCGCCGCGACGCCCGCCATCCCGGCGCCCGCAGCGGCAGGACAGGCCGCGCTCTACACCGTGAAGGTGAATGGCCAGAGCTACCTGGTGGAGGTGGCCGAGGGCGGCGATGTATCCGCCATCAGCCCGCTGGCGAGCGCCCCGGCGGTCCCCACTGCCCCCGCGCAGGCGACCCATCCCCTGGCCGCGCCGCTGGCCGGAAACATTTTCCACGTCAATGTCAGCGTCGGTGACCAGGTGAAGGCCGGCGATGTGATCGTGGTGCTGGAAGCCATGAAGATGGAGACCGAGGTGCGGGCCCAGCGCGCGGGCCGCGTGGCTGAAGTGATGGTAAAGGTGGGCGACAAGGTCGCGGTCGGCGATCCGCTGATCAGCGTGGCCTGACCCGCATGCAGAACCTTCTTCTGCTGTGGGAGTCCTCGGGGCTGGCCCAGGTCCAGCCCGGGCAGGCCTTCATGATCATGGTCGGCCTGTTGCTCCTGTTCCTTGCCATCCGCAAGGGATTCGAGCCGCTGTTGCTGCTCCCCATCGGTTTCGGTGGCATCCTGGCCAATCTCCCCGCGGCGGGCATGGCGTATTCCGCACTCGAGATCGCGCTGCATGCTGGTGACCCGGTACTGCTCGGGCAGTTCGCCC
>JBFZEF010000313.1:0-5585 GCA_041307045.1 Halioglobus sp. | reverse complement strand
GATAATAACGGGGAAGGCGTCTTATGAAAGCCGATATTGAAATCGCGCGGGAGTCCAGCCTGCAACCTATTGTGGAAATCGGGGCCCGCCTGGGCATACCTTCGCAGCAACTGGTTCCCTACGGCCATACCAAGGCGAAGGTGGCTCTCGACTATCTCGAAAGCCTGCGGGAGCGGCCCGACGGCAAGCTGGTGCTGGTCACGGCGATGAGCCCCACCCCCGCCGGGGAGGGCAAGACCACCCTGGCCATTGGCCTGGTCGATGCCATGAATCGCCTGGGTGCGAAGGCCTCCGTTTGCCTGCGGGAGCCCAGCCTGGGTCCCTGCTTCGGGCTCAAGGGAGGAGCCGCGGGGGGCGGCTATGCCCAGGTGGTGCCGATGGAGGATATCAACCTGCATTTCACCGGTGACATGCACGCCATCGGCGCGGCCCACAACCTGCTGGCGGCGATGATCGACAACCATATCCACTGGAGCAACGAGATCCGGCTGGACCTGCGCCGGGTAAGCTGGCGCCGGGTAGTGGACATCAACGACCGCCAGTTGCGCCAGATTGTCACCGGTATTGGCGGACCGGCCAACGGCTTCCCCATGGAGAGCGGGTTTGATATCACGGTAGCCTCCGAGGTGATGGCGATTTTCTGCCTGTCCCGGGATCTGCGGGACTTGCAGGAGCGTCTTGGGCGAATCGTCATTGGCTATACTCGCGACCGCAGGGCAGTCACCGCGGCGGAGGTGAAGGCCCCGGGCGCGATGACGGTGCTGCTCAAGGACGCCCTCGCACCCAACCTGGTGCAGACGCTGGAGAACAATCCCGCGTTCATCCACGGCGGGCCCTTCGCCAACATCGCCCACGGCTGCAATTCCATCATTGCCACCCGCACTGCGCTCAAGCTGTCGGACTATGTCGTGACCGAAGCGGGCTTTGGCGCCGATCTGGGCGCCGAAAAGTTCTTCAATATCAAGTGTCGCAAATCCGGCCTTAAGCCCAGTGTCGCGGTGATCGTCGCCACGGTGCGGGCGCTGAAAATGCATGGCGGGGTGGAGCGCTCGGCGCTTTCCGCCCCGGATGTGGCGGCGGTAGAGCGCGGCCTCGAGAACCTGGGGCGGCACATCCGCAACACCGGCCAGTACGGGGTGCCGCTGGCGGTGGCAATCAATCACTTCAGCTCCGATACCCAGGCGGAGATCGATGTCATCAAGTCCTATGTCGAGCAGCATGGCGCCCGCGCCTACCTGTGTACGCAGTGGGCAGAAGGTGGCGCGGGGGCGTTGGAACTGGCCGCCGCGGTGCGAGTGCTGGCCGATGGCCCGCACACCCAGTTTCGCACCCTGTACGATGATGGCCTGGGTCTCTGGGATAAGGCCCGGTTGGTGGCGCGCAGTGTTTACGGGGCGGATGATATCGATGCGGACAAGGCGGTCCGGGACCAGTTCGAGCAGTACCAGCAGGCGGGCTTCGGCCACTTCCCGGTATGCATGGCCAAGACCCAGTACAGCTTTTCCACCGATCCCGGCCTGCTCGGGGCGCCGCGGGATCACCGGGTCAAGGTGCGGGAGCTGGCGCTGGCGGCGGGCGCCGAATTCCTGGTGGTGATTTGCGGCGATATCATGCGGATGCCGGGTTTGCCGCGGGTACCTGCGGCCAACAGCATTCACATCAACGATCGGGGTCTCGTGGAGGGACTGTTCTGAGAGTCGCTGCGGATGTGGGCCAGTGGTTCGGCCGTGGCTGAAATTTGCCGCCATAGGGTTTAAGCTGGACCCTACATAACTCCATGTGAGGACGAGTACCGTGATTGCAACCAGAACCCTGTTGCCGGCGGCTTTGATGTTCGCGCTTGGCGCACACGCCGCTGCCGATGAACTGACGGATGCTGCCCAGGGCTTGTGCGAAACCGTGAGAACCTGCGTGCTCGAGCAGGCTGCGCAGCAGGACCTGACCCCTGAGGCGCGCGAAATGATGGGCCCGATGCTGGATAACATGTGCGCCACCATGCGCAGCCAGGTCGGGGAAGTCCCGGTGGGGGATGGGCTTTATGGGCCTGCGGTGGCTTGCCTGCGCAGCATGCATTCGCTCAGCTGCCAGGAGATGCAGAATCCGGACCGGGTGGCGACAGCGCAGTGCAAGGAGTATGAGCGACTGGCCAGGGAGGCCGGCGCCGCCAGCAAGTAATTGCGCCACGCCGCGATCGGCGCGCACCGCTGGAGATGGCCTGCCCTGTGGGATAACTCCAGTGCAGCCGCACGCTAGCCGGTGGCGCTTTATGTTTTCCTGCGTTTGCGCCGGGGTCGTGCCCGGATGAGGTAGGATCGTTCCGGGTCGACCATGAACTGGCCGCGCATGGCGGTTCTGCCCAGCAACATCCTGAACCGCATGTTTTCGCGGTCGGTCAGGGTGATTTCCGTCATGAAGACCTGCTCCCCCAGCTTGACCGGGGTCTGGATGACGTAACGTTCCTCCTCGTGCCCGCCTGAATCGGTGACCGTGCGTCGGTCCGCCACCGCGGCTTCGCAATGCACCACCTCGGCAGAATTGCCCTGTTTGGGGTGTATGCCGAATCGTATCCAGGGCATGCCGTCGCGCTCGAAGGGCTCCAGATAAAAGGCATGCAGGGCGCTGGTGCGCGCCCCGGTGTCAACCTTCGCCTTGATATAGTCGATGCCAAATGCGGGGAGGGCCAGCCACTCGCGCCAGCCCAGGATGAGTTTATCGCCTGTAGTTCCCGTTGCGTTCGCCGCGGGCAATCAGGCGCTGCCCAGCTCGGACGTGCAATGCGGGCATCGGCTCGCCTTCAGGGGAATGCTGCTGAAGCAGAAAGTGCATTCCTTGGTGGTGGGCTCCGCTGCCTTTTCCTGCTTCTGCAGCTTGTTGATGCTCTTGATCAGCAGGAATACGGCGAAGGCGACAATCAGGAAACTGATCACCGCGTTGATGAAAACCCCGTAGCCGATAATAACCGCACCGGCTTCCTGGGCGCTGGCGAGGGTGGCGTAGGGGCCGGCGGCACTGCCATCCTTCAGGGTTATGAACAGGTCGGAAAAATCGACACCGCCCAGCAACAGGCCAATGGGTGGCATTATTACGTCCCGGACCAGGCTCGTGACGATGGTGCCGAAAGCGCCGCCGATGATAATACCAACCGCCATGTCGACCACGTTGCCACGCATGGCAAAGTTCTTGAATTCCTGCAGCATGGGAGTGCCCTCCTTGGTTCATTGAACTCCCAAGATAGCCCAGGCTGGCGGGATTGGCCATACCCCGGGTGGCCGTACCCCGGGTGGCCGTACCCCGGGGCTAATGCTTTCAGCCGTAATCATGCTACAGTCGGGCCTGCGCAGTAGCGCCCCGAAACCCGTCCGGGCGCCTGTCGCTACCGAAATTACTTAAATCACCTTGGGGAGATAGAACATGGATTACAGAAAACTGGTTGTCACCTTGTGTGCCTGCTGCTTCGCCGCGGTAGTCGGCGGATGTAGCAAGGAGTCGGTGGAGCGCAGCGAATCGTCTGTTGAGAAGGCCGCGGAGTCAGTCAAGGAAGCCACCTCGACGATGGCAGACGAGGCCGCCGCTGCCATGGAGAAAGCGGAAGAGGCCACGGTAGAAGCCGTCGAGTCCGCCGAGGCAGTGGCTGTAGATGCGGTCGAGTCCGTGGAAGATGCGGCGAAAGATACCGCGGATAGCGCGCAGTCCATGGCGGCTGATGCCGGCGCTGCCATCGGCGATGCTGCCGAGGCGACCGGTGATGCCGCCGCCGAAGCGGCCGACGCCGTCGGCGATGCTGCTGCGGATGCGGCTGACGCTACTTCCGAGGCGGCCGACAAGGCTGCCGACGCCGTGGATGATGCCGCAAAGAAGCTCGAATAGCTGAAGTGAAACTGGCCTGAGCCTGCGGCATCGCGCCACTGGATAACTGAGGGGCGATGCGGCGGGTTGCAGGCGCATCTGTGGGGTGGGAAAGTTCTGCCCTCTATTGCTGCAGGAAAACGGTGTTTACCAGGTAGGCAGTGTAGCCCACGTAGCACGCCACCAGGGCGGCGGCCTCCGGGCGGTTGATACGCCCCAGCTTGCCGTCGCGACCGATTCCCAGGATGAAGAGCGACAGGGTAAGGCCCGCCATTACCGAGATATCGCGCATCAACACTTCCGGGCCCACGCTCATCGGTGAAATCATTCCGGCGATCCCCACGACGGCCAGGGTGTTAAACAGGTTCGACCCCAGTACGTTCCCCAGCGCAATATCGTGCTCGCCCTTGCGGGCGGCGATAATCGTCGCCGCCAGTTCCGGCAGCGAGGTTCCCACCGCGATGACGGTCAGCCCGATTATCAGATCGCTCACCCCGAAGTGATGGGCAATCTCCACGGCCCCCCAGACCAGGATCCGGGAGCTGACTATCAGCAGTACCAGCCCCGCAGCGAGCCAGAACAGCGCGCGGCCCAGCGGCATTGCTCTCTCCTCCAGCTCGTGCTCCATCTCCTCGCCGAGTGCGTCCTTCTTATTACGCAGCCCCTGCCAGATCGTCCAGCCCATCAAGCCCGCGAATACCCCCAGCAAGACCGCGGCTTCCAGGCGGGTGACCGATCCGTCGCGTAACTGCCATGCCGCCAGGAGGGTGATCAAAACGAGCAGTGGCAGTTCCTTGCGCAGCACCTGGGAGTGCACCGTGATCGGAGCTATCAATGCACCTATCCCCAGCACCAGGGCAATATTGGTGATGTTCGAGCCATAGGCGTTGCCCAGGGCAATGCCCGGGTTCCCCTGGAGGGAAGAGAGCGCGGACACCACCATCTCCGGTGCGGACGTGCCGAATCCGACGATCACCATGCCGATCAGCAGCGGTGGTATGCCGTAATGCCCGGCCGCCGAGGCGGAGCCCTCGACGAACCTGTCGGCGCTCCAGACGAGCAACGCCAGGCCGAAAACTACAGCAGCAAAAGCAAGGGCCATAATCGGGAATCACCTCAGACGCAGCGTTTAGCAATGTGCCATTGTGTTTGGATCTGTACGACTGCGTAGACTAAACCAATCGTGCGGAAAACAGAAATCCAGGGTGTCAGCCAGGCAGAAGTTTCCTGCTGCTTATAAGCTCGCTGGCCAGGGCCGAGGCTGCATCACGTATCTCGACCCATCCTGCCAGAGCGGCTGCAAAGCCAAGGGCCATCTCCCTGAATTCTCCCAGCAGTTGAGCTTCAGTGGCGTTTTCCGGAATGCCGGCAATACCGGTGACACTCTGGCCGACAGCCAGGGCCTGCTGTACCTCTGTGATCCCCCGCTGCAAATACGCCAGCCACTCCGCCGAACCGAACTGTTCCGTTCGCGCGTACTGCCCCTGCATGGCGTAGAGAGCGTCGGCGTGGCCCCTGGCCAGTTCTGCCCGGTAGTCCAGCAACAGGGCGGCGTCGGTGCGGGCTGCCATGCGCAGGGCATCCTGGGCCAGGCTGCGCAGGTGATGTTCCGGGTCGGTCGTATCCCTGTAGTCGATATGCTCCGTCAGGTAGCGGGCGAACAGCGCGATGCCGCCGCCACTGGCGATCGGTGTCTGCAAATCAAAACTACGGTGTTCCAGTGGCAGGTGCGGGACGCT
>JBFZEF010000312.1:0-17913 GCA_041307045.1 Halioglobus sp. | reverse complement strand
TGACCCTGGCGCCGCTGCCCTTGAAAAACTTTTCCTGTTCCATTTTTTTCATGTTGTCGTAGGCGGCAAACTCCACCGCCTCCTGTACCTGCGCGGCGCTCACCGGCGTGCCGGTAAACTCCAGGATGCTTGCCAGCACGGCGGCGGGATCAGCGCGCATGTCCTCGTAGCGCACGATCAGCACATCTTTCAGCTCGGGAATGGCCCGGGCCCAGCCATTGAAATAATGAACGATACGCGGCAGGCCCGCATCCGCGTCCAGCACAAACTCCCACACGCCGATGTTGGCGCCATGGGGCGGGTAGTCATTGATGAATTTCTTGTTTGGATGCATGCGAAACTGCCACTGGAAGAACTGTGACACCGCCACATCGCGCGGGTCGCGCACCAGCAGCACGATGCGCTTGCCCAGGAAATGAGCCTTCGATTCCCAATTGCCGGTGTAGTCCCGCAGGTAGTTGTTGTGGGTGAAAAAGACCGCCGGCAGCTGCGGGTCGAGTCGCTTCAGGTTGTCGAAATCGAGCAGCTCGCGGGCATCCAGGCCGCCCTTGAGCTGGTAAGCGCGGGACAGCATCACCCGCAACCAGGTTCGCCCCGACTTGCCCCAGCTCATCAGCACCCAGTCGCTTTGCCGGAGCTTGATGAACTCCTCGCGACCGCGCAGCCAGCGCTCGATCTTCTTGCGGCGCGAGGCCGGCAGCCAGAAGCACAGCAGCATTATGAGGTGGCGAACTACAGCCCGTGCGGTATCGGCCATAGACCTGGGACCCTCGCTGGCATGGTGTGGGGTAGAAAACGCAGAGGCCGCGCATATTACCGCAAAACGCCTGTAGCCGCACCCGCGGGGCAGGCGCCGAATGCCGGCACTATTAACATCCTTTTGCCGCACTATTAACAGGATCACCCGCAGCGATCGGCTTGCCGCTGCCGCGGACGGCAACTAGAATGCGCCCATGTCAATGCTCAACCTACAAGCCCTGCAAGCGGCCGAGCTGCACACCGACCCCTTCGATTATATGGTGGTGCCGGGGTTCCTCAGCCCCGAGGTCGTCGCCCAGGTCAATGCCGACTATCCCGCCATCGAAACCGCCGCCAATCATGAGCTCGACAAGCTGCAGTACGGGCCCGCCTTCGGCGCCCTGATGGAAGAGCTGCGCGGCCCGGCTTTTGCAACGCTGTTGGGTGAACGCTTCGACATGGAGCTGGCATCCCTGCCCACCACCGTGTCGGTGCGCAAATTCTGTGAGCGGACCGACGGCAACATCCACACCGACCACAAGAGCAAGGTGATCACAGTGCTGGTGTATTTCAACGAGCGCTGGGACCACCCGGACGGGCAGCTGCGCATGCTGCGCTCGAAGGACAATATCGAGGATTACACCGCCCAGGTAGCCCCGCTGGGGGGAACGCTGCTGGCGTTTCGTCGCACCGACCACTCCTGGCACGGGCACACCCGCTTTGTCGGGGAGCGCCGCATGGTGCAGCTGAACTACCTCGATGAGAGCCCGCTGGCGGTGGCCGCCCAGCGCATCAGCCGCATCGGCACTCACTTCATGAAGAATGTCCTGCGGATGCGCTGACGCGCGGGACTTTTCCACCGGGGTTTACAGGCCGTCTTTTCAGGCCGTACTGTCAAGACGGGAAGAGCGCCTCTATGCGCTTGACCACCGCCCCCACATCATCCGGCAGCCCCGCCCCTTGCGGCGCCCGCAATGGCTGGCCCGCCCAGACCGCGAGACCCTGCCTGACCAGCATGCGGTGAAAGGCGCGAAAGTCACGGGTGGCGCACAGAATCTTGAACACGTCGATGTAATAGACCCCGCGGGCCAGGCGGTGACGCAGGCGATCGCCGAGAGAATCCCGACGCGGGTTGAACAGCCAGTGCGCCAGGGAGCGGCGCAGCTGGTCGATGGCGCCCAGCGCGCCCACCGGCAGGGGGAATATCGCCAGGGGTTTGCGCAGGTAGATCACCTCCACCATCATCGACACGCTGTCGCCGGTGACAATGAAGCCGTCGGCGCTGCCGAGCAAAGCCCGGTAGGGATTGTCGGCGGCGCCCGCCTGCCACTGGAAGAAGACCGCCCGGGGCGGCAGCCCTTCCCGCAGGACCTCGATCACCTCGGCTGTGGTGCGCCGGCTGGTCGTCACATAGGGCGTGCCGCCCAGCTCGTCCACGACCCAGCGGGCGGTCGCGACCAGGTCCTGCGCCACTTTGCGATTCATGATAAAGGGGTTGGTCTCACCGCCGATCAGCAGGGCAATCAGCGGCCGCTCGAGCCCGGCAAACCGCGCCCGCCAGGCCTCGGCTTCGGCCGCCACGTCCGCCGCGCTGATCCGCATCAGGGGCAGGGTGGTCGGCAGGAAATTATCCATCGGGGGCATCTGGTTTTCGGCGCTGGCGATCACCAGGGAAAAATCCAGCATATGGCCGGAAGGCTTGCCCACCAGCACGATCTTCGTCCTGTTACCCGACTGCCGGCGGATCCACAGGGCCACCATCGAGGGGCGCCGACCCACCGTGAGGATCAGGTCGGGCCAGGGGCCTTCGATGGGGTCGGATTTCGCCGGGTCGATGTGGTCCAGGGACGGCCGGTAGCGCGGCTTGCCCAGCACCCACTGCGGCAACATGTACACGTACTTGCGCTCCACCGCCCAGGGCAGCGCCGCGACAATGGTTTCCACCTGCCCATTGTCGCCCTGCTTGTCGCTCAGCAGCACCCAGGTGCGGGGTGACACCTCAGGACTCCGCGCCGTCCTGGCAATAGCCCAGTTGCGGCAGGATCCTGGCGCGCACCATGGCTTCCAGCTCCGCCACCTGCTCGGGCGGGAAATCCTCACGGTAGCCCCCGACCTTGCCGCGCCGCACCTTGAAGGTGCTGGGGTCCTCGGGGTTCACCAGTTTCATGCCACCCTGGCTGAAGGTGCCGCTGGTTTCCAGCTTCTGCAGGTTGTCGAATGAGCCCCACTCCACGGCGGCGCGGATCTCCTGCTCGCTGAAGTCCTCGCCCATCAGCTGGATGATTTTCTGCAGTGTCGGCACGGGCGCCGCGCGCAGCTCCTCGTACTTGACCAGCAGGCCTTTTTCCAGGGCCTCGACATTGCGCGCCCAGGTGTTCTGGTACTCGATCAGGCAGGGCAGCCCGATGTCCGAATGGCGCACGAAGTTCCACATGTCGATGTTGTGCCGATCGATGGGATGGGCGATGAAATGATTGATCAGTTCCTGCTTGGCGCGGGACTGGCGCTTGGTGAACTGGTGGTACCAGGACACCGCGATATCAATCGGGTTGCGCGCCAGAAACAGGACCGGCTTGTGCCTCAGGGGGTTGTCCGGCGCGCCTGCCGCCAACAGCTTCCCCACCTCACCCTCGTAGCTGTAGTAGCCGTTGGTGGCCGCCAGGCGGGGTATCGCGGGAATCTTGCGGGCGAACTCATCGGTGTTGATGAGCTTCGACTCAGGCAGGTTGTAGCGCAGCTGGTAGAGCCGCGAAATCATGACCTTGAGCCAGGTGTTCCCGCTCTTGGGATGGCCGATGATAAGGAAGCTGGCGGCGTGCGCCTTGGCCAGCTCCAGCTCCGCCAGGTACTTGCGGCGCAGGGCCACCCGGGTGCGGGCGGGCAGGGGCTGCGTCGGTATGAGAATCAGCGCCTTCCTGACGCCGTCACTGAGATTGAACATGTGCGGGT
This sequence comes from Halioglobus sp., assembly GCA_041307045.1. GTDB lineage: Bacteria > Pseudomonadota > Gammaproteobacteria > Pseudomonadales > Halieaceae > JARRPM01. Next base: position 14,226 of record JBFZEF010000312.1, on the reverse strand, counting down.
ACCCGCCTTGCGCAAAGCGTGCAATTATGGGCCAAGCCAATGAGAATGACCAGCTGGGCGCCGCTTGGGGTACAATGGCCGCCACCTGCTGAAGGACCAAAAACCCGTTGATTATCGATCGCCACATCAGCCTGGAAATCCTGCGCCCCTTTGTGCTGGGGCTCGGCCTGCTGGTACTGGTCTTCGTCGGTTTCTCAGCCGCCAGGCAACTGTCCGCCGCCGCCGCCGGCCAGCTCGAAATGCTCACGGCATTCCAGCTGGTGGGGCTGAATACGCTGGTCACGCTGGAAGTGCTGATGCCCTCCGCATTCTTCTTCTCGGTACTGGCCGCCATCGGCCGCCTCTACCGCGATTCGGAAATGAGCGCGCTGTATGCAGCCGGCGTCAGCCGTGCCAGGATTCTCGAGTCGGTGCTCAAGCTGGCCCTGGTGATCGCGCTGATCACCGGCGTCATCTCGATACTCGGCCGTCCCTGGGCCTTTCGCACCAGCTATGCCCTCGAGTCCCGCGCAGCAGCCCAGTTCGACCTGAAGAAAATGGCGACCGGCGAGTTCGTCAACATGGGCGGCAGCGACTATGTTTTCATCGCCACCGACCTCGACCTGGAGCGCGGCCAGCACAAGGGCGTATTCCTGCAGAAGACCTATGAGGACGCCCAGCGCTCGGAAATCATCGTCGCGCAGGCCGCAGAGTTGCCGGTGCTCAACCCCGGCCAGCCCATGCAGGCGGAATTTTTCGAAGGCTACAACTACCTGCTGGATTTGCAGAACACCCAGGACGTCACCCTGAAGTTCGACAATCTCATCGTCAGGTTGGATAACCAGGAGGCCCAGGAGCAGTACCGGCGCAAGGCAGAGACCACGCTCAACCTGTCGCGTTCAGGCGAGCCCAAGGACATAGCCGAGTTCCAGTGGCGGATCACCACGCCGTTGGCGACGGTGCTGCTCGCACTCATGGCCGTACCTCTGGCGCGCTCGGCCCCGCGGGAGTCCCGCATGCGCAACGTGCTGATCGCCGTCGCCATTTACATCGGCGTTTTTGCCACGACCAGCCTGGTCCGCACCGGCATTGAGCAGAGCCGGCTCGAGGCGCTTCCCGGCCTCTGGGGAGCCTACCTGCTGCAGGCCCTGCTGCTGGTAGTGCTGGTCAGGCAACCCTGGATGCGGCGGCGGTGATCATCGAGCGCTACATAGGCACCAACCTGGTGAAAGGCTGGCTGCTGGTGCTGCTGGTACTGGGCGCCGTGTTCGGCCTGATCGGCTTTATCCAGGAGCTGGAGCGCACCCGCTTCGACTACAACGCGCTGGCAGTGGCCCGCTATACCCTGTTCATCCTGCCCCAGCAGCTGGTGAGCCTGGCACCGGTCATCGCCCTGCTGGGCAGTATCGTGGCCCTGGCGAGCCTCGACCGCTTCAACGAGCTCACCGTCATCAGCTGCGCCGGCTTCTCCCGGGCCAGGCTGCTGGGCGCCATCGCCCTGCCCACCGTCCTGCTGATGGCGCTGCTGTGGCTGTGCATGGAGTTTGTGACGCCTCCCCTGACGCAATCTGCCGAGGAGCAGCGGCATGCCCTGCGCTTCCGCAATGCGGTGAGAATTCCCGATGGCGGCGTATGGGCGAAGAAGAGCGGCAACCGCTATATCCATCTCGACAAGATGCACCAGGGGGGCATACCCGGGGACATCTCCCTGTTCGAATTTGACGATGCCGGAAGGCTCACCCGCGCCCTGCGCGCCGAAACCGCCGTGGTCAGTGAAAACCGCATCTGGTTGTTGCAGAATGTGCGGGAGAAACTGCTGGTGAACGGGCAATTGCTTACCCGGCAACATCCCACCCTCGAGATCGACAACCTGTGGTCCCCGGAAGAGCTGCCGACCCTGTCCCTGGTGGAAAGCGACAGCAATAATATGCGGCTCTCAGTGCTTCGCACCTACAGCCAGTACCTCGCCGACGGCGGCCAGCCCTATGAAAAATACCTGAACACCTTCTGGCAAAAGCTGCTGATGCCGCTGACCGTCGCCGCGATGGTGCTGCTGGCCACACCCATAAGCGCAGGCCTGGGAGCGAAGCGGGACCGCAGTTTTGGCCTCAATATCGCCATCGGTGCACTGGTGGGCATCCTGTTCTACCTGGGCACCCAGATCGTGTTCGCACTGGGACAGTTGCTGGGGCTCAACATTCCGCTGGTAGCACTGGCGCCCACGCTCGTCATCCTGCTGTGCGCCGCAGTCATGCTGCGCCGCATGCACTGGTAATCCCTGCATGCACACTGCCCGCAGATCCGGCCGCAGCGTACCGGTCCCGACCACCACACCCGGAGCCAAGCCGCCATGGGCCTGATGCTGAACTTCTTCCGCGCCTACCCCTCGCAGACCGTGCTCATGCTGCTGGCCCTGCTGTTGTCGGGTGTTGCCGAAGGCGTCGGCCTGTCGGCGCTGCTGCCCATGCTCAACATCGCCCTGGGTTCAGACGCAGTGGCGGCAATCCCCGGGGCCGCCGCCGCCAGTGACAACGATTTCGAGCAGGCGGTTCTCGACGCCCTGGCGTTCGTCGGCATTGCCCCCACCCTGGGCAATATGCTGTGCATCATGGTGGGCGGCGTCGCCCTGAAGAGTGCGTTCCTGCTGGTGGCGCAACGGCAGGTGGGCTACACCGCAGCCCAGGTGGGCACCGACCTGCGCCTGCAGATGCTGCGGGCCGTGCTGCGCAGCAAGTGGGAGTATTTCCTGCACCAGCCGGTGGGCAAATTGACCAACGCCCTGGCCACGGAGGCCCAGCGCGCCTCCACGGCCTTCGTCAACGGCGCCACGGCCATCACCTTCCTGATCCAGGCTCTGGTGTATGCTGCGGTGGCCTTCGCCCTCTCCTGGAAGGCCTCGCTGGCGGCGATCGTGGCCGGGGCGGTGGTGATCGGCCTGTCTCACTTCCTGGTCCGTCTCACCCGTCGCGCAGGCAAGCGCCAGACCCGGCTGATGACCTCCCTCATGTCCAACCTGACGGACACGCTGCAGTCGGTCAAACCGCTCAAGGCGATGTCCCGGGAGCACCTGGCGGACCAGGTCCTGGCCCACGATACCAACCAGTTGAACCGGGCGCTGCGCCGCCAGGTGATGTACGGCGCTGTGCTCGACTCCGCCCAGGAGCTGATGTTTACCGCTTTCATCTGCCTCGGCGTCTGGGTGGCGATCGAGCACTTTGCCATGGACCTGGCGACGGTGGCGGTGCTGGCGGTGGCCCTGGGGCGGGCGTTTTCCTTTTTCGGCAAGGTCCAGAAGCAGCACCAGAAACTGGCCCAGGGCGAAAGCGCCTACTGGGCGATGCTGGCATCCATCGGTGCCGCCGAAGAGGCCCGGGAGCAACTTGGCGGCGGCGCCACACCTCACTTCGAGCAGGGCCTGCAGTTCAGGGATGTGGTTTTCGGCTACGACTCGCAGCACCCGGTTTTCGCCGGCCTGAACCTGGATATCCGGGCGGGATCAATGACCACACTGGTGGGCCCGTCCGGGTCCGGCAAGACCACAATCATCGACCTGGCGATAGCGCTGCTGCAGCCCCAACAGGGCGCGATACTACTGGACGGGGTGCCGCTGCCGGAGATAGATATCAAGCAGTGGCGCGGCCTGATCGGCTACGTGCCCCAGGACACCCTGCTGTTGCATGACACCATCCTCCACAACGTGACCCTGGGCGACCCGAAGCTGACGCGCGCCGATGCCGAGGCGGCGCTGCGTGCCGCCGGCGCCTGGAACTTTGTAAATGAGCAGCCGCAGGGCCTGGAGACCGTGGTGGGCGAGCGCGGCGGCAAGTTGTCCGGCGGCCAGCGCCAGCGCATCGTGATCGCGCGGGCGCTGATCAACCAACCGAGGTTGCTGATTCTCGATGAGGCCACCAGCGCGCTGGACCCGGAGAGCGAAGAGGTAGTACGGCAGACCATGGAGGGGCTCAAGGGTCGCCTGACCATCCTGGCAATCTCCCACAACCGGGCGCTGGTGCAGGCGGCGGACCATGTCTACGAGATGGAAGGCGGCAGCGCCCGCCTGCTCGACGCGACGGGCCGCTCAGGCCTGGCCAAATAAGCCCTGCACTGCCGCCACGGCCCGCTGCATATCCGACTCCGCCGGTACCACCGAGGCACCGGACTCCTCGTCCAGCCAGAAAGCGCGACTGGTCTCGCGCAACTGCTGGTGCACCAGGGTGATATCGCGGCTGAGGGGGTGCCAGAGCCAGCGCATCAGTGCCGCATACAGCGTCGCACCCAGGCGGAAGTCGACATCGACATCGGTGTCGCCGCGCATACCCCCCAGGTCAAACATCTGCACCGGGCGCCCTGTGGCGCAGGCTTCGGATAGCATCGCAATACTGTCACCGGTAACCACCAGCCGGTCCGCGACGGCCAACATGCCGAAGTAGGGATTGGCCGGGTCGTAGGCCTGCCAGCGGTAGAAGTAATTCGGCACATCCAAACCGGCCTGCAGTGCGTCAATCGCCGCATCGCTGGTGCGCGAACTGGTGGAGACCAGCAGCGAACCGCCGCCCTGGCGCGCCAGGGTGGAGGCCTGCAGTGCCAACCGCGACGCCGCCCGGGGTCCCAGGGTGAAAGGCCCGCTGTCACCGCCGGCTATCACCGCAATCCTGGGCCGGGGCAGGTGGGCAAAGGCGGGAGCCCACTGTTGGCGCGCAGTCTCCAGCCGCTGCGGGGTCACGCTGTGCAGGGTCAGCGTGTTGTTGAGGACATTGCCGCGGCGGGGCACGCGGTACTGCGGTGTGGTGATTACCAGGTCGAAGCCGCCCAGCGGCCCCCAGGGGCGGCCCACATGCACATAGCGGGTGCGGCCGCCGGAGTGTGCGCGAATCCAGCGACACACCGGCTCGTTGCGCACCCCGCTGGAGATGACCAGGTCCGGCCAGGGCGGCTGCAGCATCCCCCGCGACTGATTGGTGATACCGCTCAGGCTGGCGCGCCCCAGGACATGTTGCAGCACGATGTGCTTGCGATAGTCCAGTTGCTTGGTTTCGCAGGGCCAGCCAAGGGCGTCCACCAACGCGCGTACCTGGCTCTGCTCTCCCGCCCGGTAGGCGTCGATCAACCAAATGACTGGCATTGCCAATATTCCGTGGGTATAGTTCCAGCCTTCGAAATCTAGCGACTTAGCCCCGGTCGCGCAAGGGCGCGGACAACATGACCGAATACCAAGAGTGCCTCGAATTCCTCTACAGCGCACTGGCGCCACAAAACAAAAAAGACATTGAACTGACGGAATCGACCCGCATGGTCGCCGATATCGGCCTGAGTTCCCTTGAAGTCATGGAGTTAATTGAGAAGATTGAAGATCACTTCGACATATCGATTCCCCTCAACATCCTGCCCGACGTCAACACCATTGGTGAACTCGCAAAAAAAGTCGGGGAACTCAACCCCTGAGTAGTGCGTAAAAGTACCATCTATAAGCATGTAATCCGGCACTGCGGGAACCGCGGTTGTACACTAGGCTGTGCGGCTGTTCATCTACCATGACCACGGGGTATCCCCATGCTTTTTGACAAATTCCAGACCATGGCCGATTTCCAGGCCGAGCTTGCAGGGCGCGGCGTCATGCCCTTCGGCGCCGTCACCGAGCAGATCCTGTCGGCCACCGAGGGCGTGGTCGAGGGTCGCAGGGTTATCCTGGCCGGCACCAACAACTACATGGGGCTGTCCTTCGACCCCCGCTGCATCGCCGCCTCCCAGGCCGCCGCCGCCAGGTGGGGCACCGGCACCACCGGCTCCCGGCTGGCCAACGGCTCCTTCGCGGAACACCAGGCACTGGAGCAGGAAATCGCCCGCTTCTATGATGTCGGCCATGCCATCGTGTTCTCGACGGGCTACGCCGCCACCATGGGCATGTGCGCCACCCTGGCGGGCCCGGGCGACGTCATCCTGCTGGACGCGGACAGTCACGCCAGCATCTACTCCGGGGTGAAGCTCAGCGAGGCGGATATCATCCGCTACAAGCACAACGACCCGGACGACCTTGCCAAGCGCATGCGCCGCCTGGGCGACCGCGCGGGCCAGGCCCTGATCATCGCCGAGGGTATCTATTCCATGCTGGGTGATGTCGCGCCCCTGAAGGAAATCGCCGCGGTGAAACGCGAGTATGGCGGTTACCTGCTGGTGGACGAGGCGCACTCCATGGGCGTGCTGGGTGCAACCGGTCGCGGCGCGGCGCAGGCGGCGGGCGTCGAGGCCGACGTGGACTTCACCGTCGGCACTTTCAGCAAGAGCCTCGGCGCCATCGGCGGCTACTGCGTCAGCCCGCACCCTGAGCTCGAGGCGATCCGATTCTGCATCAAGGCCTATATTTTCACCGCCTCGTCGTCGCCCTCGGTTATCGCCTCGACCCGGGAGGCCCTGCGCATCATTGTCAGCGAGCCCGAGCGGCGCCAGCGCGTGTGGGACAACGCCAACAGGCTCTATTCGGGACTGAAGGCCCTGGGCCTGCCGGTGGGCCCCACCGCCAGCCCGGTAATCGCCGTTGAAATGCTCGACCGCTCCCGCACCATCGACTGCTGGAAGGCATTGATGGAGGCCGGGGTCTACGTCAACCTGGTCATTCCACCCGCCTCGCCGTCCACCAACTTCCTGTTGCGCAACAGTGTCAGCGCAGCCCACAGCAGCGAGCAGATCGATACCATCATCAACGCCTATGCCGGCCTCAAGGCGGCGGGACTGTTCGAACCGGCCCGGGCGGCCTAAGGCTCAATCCGCATGGACAAAATCATTATCACCGGCAATGGCCCATTGCATGGTGAGGTCAGGGTCGCAGGAGCCAAGAACGCGGCCCTGCCAATCATCGCCGCCTCGCTGCTGAGCGCGCAGCCCCTGCACATCGGCAACATCCCCGGTGTGCGCGATATCGACACCGCGCTGAAACTGCTCACCCTGCTGGGCTGCCAGGCGGAGCGCTCCGGCACCGACCTGTCGCTCGATACCAGCAAGGTGCACTCGGTGTACGCGCCCTACGAACTGGTCAAAACCATGCGCGGCGCCATCCTCTTGCTGGGACCTTTGCTGGCCCGTTTCGGCGAGGCGGACGTATCCCTGCCCGGCGGCTGCGCGATCGGTTCCCGCCCGGTCAACGAACACATCACCGGGCTGCAGGCCCTGGGTGCCGAGATCACGATCGAGGCGGGCTACATCAAGGCCAAGGCGAAGCGCCTGCGGGGCGCCCATTTCACCTTCGATATCCCCTCGGTCACCGCCACCGAGAACCTGCTGATGGCCGCGAGCCTGGCAGAAGGCACCACGGTGCTGGAAAACTGCGCCATGGAACCGGAAGTCGGCGACCTGGCCCGGCTACTGGTCTCCATGGGGGCGAAAATCCAGGGCGCGGGAACCAGCACCATCAGCATCGAGGGTGTCGACAGCCTGGGCGGCGCCAGCCACCGGGTGCCGCCCGACCGAATCGAGACCGGCACCTTCCTCACGGCTGCCGCGGCCACCCGGGGCAGTATCCGGGTGCTGGATACCAACCCGGACTTTCTCCACCACGTGCTGGGCAAGCTGGAACAGGCGGGAGCCAGAATCGAGCTGGGCCCCGACTGGATTCACCTCGACACTGCCGGCAAGCGCTGTCGGGCGGTGCATATCAACACCGCCCCCTACCCGGCATTCCCCACCGATATGCAGGCCCAGTTCATGGCGCTGAACGCGCTGGCGGAGGGGTCCGCCACGGTGGTGGAAAACATTTTCGAAAACCGCTTCATGCACGTCGCGGAGCTGCAGCGCATGGGCGCCGATATCGAACTGCAGGGCCACACCGCCATTGTGCGCGGGCGCGAGCGGCTGCAGGGTGCGCCAGTGATGGCGACCGACCTGCGGGCCTCCGCCTCCCTGATCATCGCAGCCCTGGCCGCCGACGGTGAAACCACCATCGATCGCGTGTATCACCTCGACCGCGGCTATGCCAATATCGACAGGAAACTGGCGGAACTCGGGGCGCTTATCACGCGGGTCTGAGTGCCGTCCGGAGGCAGCCATGCAGCGCTTCGCGCAGATTTCCGATCCCCACCTGAGCTCCCTGGAAGGGGTTTCCGCCCGCGACCTGCTGAGCAAGCGCGCCCTGGGCTACCTGTCCTGGCGCCACCGGCGCCGCTTCGAGCATCGCCCCGAGGTCCTGGCCGCGCTGGGGCGCGACCTGGCGCAGTTCAGGCTCGACCAGCTGCTGGTCACCGGCGACCTCACCCACGTGGGACTGCCCGCGGAGTTTCGCCAGGCCCTGGACTGGCTGCGGCAACTGGGCGAGCCGACGGCGGTGGCGGTGATTCCCGGCAACCACGACGCCTCGGTCGCGAGCCCCTGGCAGGATACGTTCGCCCTGTGGCGGGACTATATGGCCTCGGACGCCCCCACCGGCCAGCCGGACAGCCTGGCGAGTCTGTACCCGAGTTTGCGTGCCCGCGGCGATATCGCTTTTATCGGCCTGAACACGGCCTGCCCCAAACCACCCTTCCTGGCCACCGGCACGGCGGGCGCTGCGCAGCTGGCGCGGCTGCCGGCACTGCTGGATGGCGCCCACGCCAGGGGCCAATTCCGGGTCGTCTACATCCACCACTCACCGCTACCGGGTAAGGACAAGTGGCGCAAGCGCCTCACGGATGCGCAGCAGGTAAAGGATATCCTCGCCCGCCACGGCGCGGAGCTGGTGCTGAACGGCCACGGGCACCGGGCCTATTATGACGAACTGGCCACCACCCACGGCCGCGCGCCAGTGATCGCGGTGCCCTCGGCGTCGGCGCTGGGACTGCATGGCGGCAATGTGGCGAGCTACAACTGTTACGGCGTGGAGCGCTGCGACGGGGGCTGGCGGCTGGAGATACAGTCGCGCGATTACCTGCGGGCCAGCGGCGAATTTACCGCGGGAAGCTCGCGGCAGCTTACCTTGCGGCGTGACTCTAAGCGTTCTCCGCGGCGGCCTTTGCCAGCGACCCCTTGACCAGCACCAGGTCGGCCACTGAATCCACGTCGATGGCGGCGTTGGCATAGGGCAGTATCACCGCCCGCATCCGCAGGCCCAGGCGCTTGCTCAGCTTGGCCAGGGCCTCCTCCAGCGATAACAGGCCGAGGCGGTAGCGGATCACCGCCCGCCAGCCCAGCAGGCCGATCACCACCAGCGGCTTTTTTCGCTGCTGCTCGATGCGGCGCCAGAAGCGGGCCGCGCGGCGACCCTCCGGCGTGATGAAGGCGAACAGGTTGCAGCCGCAGAAATCCCCGTCGCTGAAGCGCAGCACGGTCTTCTTGATGCCGGGATAGGCCTCGAGCACGAGGGCGTGCGGCGCCAGGCCCACGGCCACGTCCACATCGTCCGCCAGGCTCTGGCGGCCAAAGGCATCGACTATCTCCGCGGTGAGCAGGGGGTGATCCGCCGTGGTCAGCAACACCGCCTCGTCCGGGCCGAGGGCCTGCATGGCCTGGTAAGCGCTGGTGCTGGGGCTGACGCCCGGCTCGCTCCAGATCACCTCGGCATCGGCAACCCAGCGCGCCAGTTGCTCGTCCTTGGCCACCTCGCTGGCCTCGGGCCCCGACAGCACGATCTTGTTCACCACCCGCGACAGGCGCAGGGCATTCAGTACCCGGCGCACCATGGGCATGCCGTCCAGGTCGATCATGGCCTTGCTGCCGACCTTGGTGTGGTTGATCAGGGAATCGGCCTTGGTCCTGTCGCCTGCGAGCACGATGGCGGTGAGCTGGTGTTGTTCCGGATTCAGTTGCATAGGTCAGAGGTCTTTTTCGTATACGCGGTAGCGCTTATACGCCTGCCCGCCGATGGTTTCAATGATGTTGCGCATGCCGTCGTTGTCTTCCAGGATCCAGCCCATCTCGACATTCTTCACCCCCCGGGCATGCATCGCCCTGCGCACGGCATCGATCACCATGAAGGCGAGGGTGGGACCCAGGCGCGAGTGCTGGAAGCTCTGGCGCACCCCCATCAGGGGGATGCGGGCCGTGCGCGGATGCCTCACCTTGAGGCGCCACAGCAGTTTGGCCCAACCGAATGGCAATAATTTCCCCTTCAGGTCCCGGATCGCTTCATTGAGATTCGGCAGCGCCACGATAAAGGCGACGGGCGCGCCATCGTACTCGGCGATCTGGATGTAGTCATCCGGCATCAGCCTGGCCAGGGTCAGCACCGTCTCCTCCCATTCCGCGGCCACCAGCGGCACGAAACCCCAGTTGTGCGCCCAGGCGTCGTTGAAGACGTCGAGCATGATCGCCGCGTCCTCCTTGAGGTGCTTGCGCCGTGCCGGGCGCACCTTCACCCGGTCCGACACCCGCTGCGCCAGTCTGGTCATCACCCGCGGCGGCTCAAAGTCCGGCCGGATATGGTAAGCCAGCAGGTCCCTGACCCCCCGCAGGCCCTGGGCTTCTATGCCAGCGCCATAGTAGGGCCGGGCATGCCCCATGAGCACGAAGGGCGGGGTATCGAACCCCTCGACCAGCAGGCCGACCTCCTCGTTGATGTGCAGATTCAAAGGGCCGCGCAGCCTTTGCATGCCCTCGCCGCGCAGCCAGTCAGCGGCCGCCCCCAGCAGGGCAGCGAATACCGCGGGATCATCCTCGCATTCGAGCATGCCGAAATAGCCGGCGCCATCGGCGTGCTGGCGCAGGTGCATTTCATCGATCTGGGCAGTGATACGACCCACCGGCACACCCTCGCGAAACGCCAGCCAGGCGCGCCAGCGGGCGTGCTCGAAAAAGTGATTGGCGGGTGAGAAACGCTGGCGCTGCTCAAAATCCAGCGGGGCGACCCAGGCCGGATCATCCGCGTACAGGCGATGCGGCAGGGCCAGGAACTGGTTCCACTGGGTGCGTTCCGTCACCACCTCGAGCGCGATGACTGGCTCCCCGGTCTGGGCCATACAAGCTCCTGGCTGGCGCCCATTCAGGGCAGAGCGCGGAGTATACAGGCGAATCCCCGCCGTGCGAACCGACGTGGTAAAATTCACTTATAAAACAAAAGGTTGTGTAATCTCAAGCCGGGCCAGCCAGATGCCCCGGCGGGGGCGCTAGTCATTATTGCGCAGGCTTCAATGGTATTATTTCCCATGAGGCACGGACCTGAAAATGCTAGAGTTGCGCCGTGTCTGGTAGCCAGTCCAGGTTACCAGGTAACAAGGGCAGATGGTGATGGAAGAGCAACAATACCGGCCCGCAATATCCACAGTTTCTTGACCTGAGCTTCACTCCTCGGCCATTCGGAGGATGAAGTGTTTTAGCCATTTTGGCATGCAGCATCGGACAGGCTGCCACCATCGAGGATTTGATTTTGTCGTCAACTGCACTCACAGCCACACCGACGAACCATTCCCTGGCCTTCCGCGCCGCTGATTTCCCTACCCTGACCGCTGCCCTCGACTACGCCGCCCAGGGTGAGACCGGCGCCAATTTCTACACCGGCCGTGGCGCCATTTACACCGTCCTGCCGTACCGCGAACTGCGCTCACAGGCCGTCGCGCTGGCGCACAAACTGCTGGGCCTTGGCCTTGAGCCCGGCAGCCGCGTGGCCCTGGTCGCCGAGACCAATCCCGATTTCCTGTGCTTTTTCTACGCCTGCCAGTACGCTGGCCTGATCCCCCTGGCCCTGCCGGCCTCTGTGAAAATGGGTGCCCACCTGGCCTACGTGGCACAGTTGCAGCGCCTGCTGGAAGCCAGCGACGCCGCGGTTGCCGTGGCCTCCGAGGGCTATCTGTCGTTCCTGCAGGAAGCCAGCGAGGGCCTGGGCCTGCGCATGGTGGGCGCACCCGCAGCCTTTCACGCCCTGCCGCTCAGCGAGCAGACCCTGCCGCAGGTGCAGCCGGAAGATATCTCTTACATCCAGTACACGTCCGGCAGCACACGCTTTCCCCGGGGCGTGGTGATCAAGCATGCCACGGCGATGGCGAACCTGCGCGGCATCATCGCGCACGGCCTGATGATGAATGGCGACGACCGCATGATGTCATGGCTGCCGTTCTACCACGACATGGGCTTGGTGGGCTTCATGCTGGTGCCGATGGCAGCCCAGGTTTCGATCGACTACCTGGACACCCGCGAATTCGCCATGCGCCCGCGCCAGTGGCTGGAGCTGATGACCCGGTCCCGCGCCACCATCTCCTTTGCACCTTCATTCGGCTACGACCTCTGCGCCCGCCGCGTACGCCCCGGCGACCTCACCAATTACGACCTGAGCAACTGGCGGGTTGCGGGTATCGGCGCCGAGATGATCCGCCCCGAAACACTGGAATATTTCGCCGAACTGTTGCAGCCCTGCGGCTTTGATCGCCGCGCCTTCCTGGCCTGCTACGGCATGGCCGAATGCACCCTCGGGGTCAGCTTCTCGCCGCTGGCGACCGGCTTCACTACCCATCACATCGACAGCGATCAACTGGCTGACAACCACCGCGCCGTGCTGGTGGCAGACAGTGACAACCCCGGGCGCGGGCGCCACTTCGTCAACTGCGGCGTCCCCCTGCCGGATTTTGAAGTGCAGATACGCGATGGCGGCGAAACCGTGCTGGATGACTGGCACAGTGGCGTAATCTACCTGCGCGGCCCCAGCGTCATGTCAGGCTACTTCCGCCTGCCGGAAGAAACCAGCCACGCTCTCGACGCCGACGGCTGGCTGAACACCGGGGATATCGGCTACATGGTCGACGGCGTGCTCACCATCACCGGCCGCAAGAAAGACCTGATTATCATCCACGGCCGCAATATCTGGCCGCAGGATCTCGAACACATCGCCGAAGCAGAACCGGAAGTGCGCTCCGGCGATGCGGTCGCGTTCTCCGTTCCCGACCACGAAGGCGAGGAGATGTGCGTGTTGCTGGTGCAGTGCCGCGAGACTGACCAGAAGAAGCGCAACAACCTGGTGCGCCGCCTGAGCGCGTTGATGCGCCTGGAAATGGGCCTCGACTGCTATGTCGAGCTGGCCCCGCCCCACTCCCTGCCCAAGACCTCCTCGGGCAAGCTGTCCCGCGCCAAGGCGCGCCTGGACTTCATCAGCTCCCACCAGGCTGACAACCTGAATGCGGTCACCGAAGAGTTCCGCCTGAGGGTCGCATCAGCCTGATCCCCCGCGGCAGCCCGATCGCCGTTACCGGCGCCACAGGGTTTATCGGCACCGCACTGTGTGCCGAACTGCTGCAAAAAGGCTACCCCGTGCGGATCCTGGCCAGGTCCCCTGCCAGGGCACAGCACCTCACCCGCCAGGGCGCCAGCCTGGTCCAGGGCGATCTAGACGACCGGGATGCACTGCAACAGCTGGTGGCCGCCTGCGCCGCTGTCATCCACGTCGCCGGTGCCGTCAGGGGCGCGTCCCCGCGCGAATTCGATCACATCAACGTCACCGGCACCGCCAATGTGCTGGCCGCTGTCGCCGCGCAGCCCAATCCCCCGCGCCTGCTGCTGCTGTCATCGCTGGCGGCCCGCGAGCCTGGCCTGTCCTGGTACGCGGCCAGCAAGCGGGCCGCTGAGGGCCTGCTGCTGCAGCGGCCTGACCTGGACTGGGTGATCCTGCGCCCGCCGGCGGTGTACGGGCCCGGCGACCGGGAGATGCTGCCCGTGTTCAGGGCCATGGCCAAAGGCATCGCACCGGTTCCGGGCGATGCCGGGGCCCGGATCTCCCTGCTCCATGTCGCGGATCTGGTCGCGGCCTGCCTGGCCTGCCTGGAAACCGCCGCGACCCGTGGCCAGACCCTGACGCCCTGCGATGGCAGGGCCGGGGGCTACGACTGGTGCGAAATGGCGGGCCTGGCGGCGACGGTGTGGGGCCGCAGGGTGCGCCTGTGGCAGGTGCCGCGCTGGCTGCTGGACGGCGCCGCCTGGATCAATGTGAAGGGCGCCAGGCTGACCGGCCGGGCGCCCATGCTCACGCCGCCGAAGCTCAGGGAACTGCGCCACCGGGACTGGGTGGCGGACAATTCGGCCATTACCCGGGTCACCGGCTGGCGGCCCGAAATCGACCTGCGCCGGGGGCTCGAACAACTGCGCAAAGCGGAACTATGACCGCTAATTCCGGGCCTTTCCACCCCCTGCCTGGGCTATAATCCGGGGCCACATCAAGCATGTTTCCACAGGGTAGATCGGAGCCTTGGCTGAGTTCATTGTTGGCAACTCGCTGCGCAAGCTGGCGCGGGAGCACCGCTTCCTGCAGCGCCTGCTGTGGCGCCTGGACTATGCCCTGGTCTGGCTGGTGGCATGGCTGGCGCGCCG
>JBFZEF010000311.1:0-5794 GCA_041307045.1 Halioglobus sp. | reverse complement strand
TGGCCGAGTGCCGCGCCTATTCCAGCGAGGTGCAGACCGGGAAGAAGGTCGCCACCGGCGCGGCCTCCGGCGCAGTCGTGGGCGGCCTGATCGGCGCAATCACCGGCGATGCCGGCAAGGCTGCCGGGGTGGGCGCGGTCGGCGGCGGCGCCAAGGGGGCCAGCGAGGGGGCTCAGGATGAAGTGCGGGTGGTGAAGAACTGCCTGCGGGGCAGGGGCTACAGACTCCTCAACTAACGGCTTATCCCCTATCCCGCCCGGTAGGCCCGGGCGACCTCATCGGCAATGATGGTTACCCCGCGCCTGACGGCCTCGCTGTCGCTGGCATAGGATACGCGGATACATTCGTGCTGGTGTCGCCACTCGCCGTGCAGGCCGACGAAGAAATTGTGTCCGGGCACTACCAGCACGCCGCGCTGCTTCAGGCGCTGGTAAAGTTCCTGGCTGGTGATGGGCAGGCCCTCGAACCACAGCCACAGGAAGATGGCGCCCTCGGGCTTGTGGATGTGGTAGGGCAGGTCTCCCAGTTGTTCGCGGAACCAGCGGACGGTTTGCTGCGAGCGCTCCCGGTACCAGGGTTCGATATGGTCCCGGCTCAGGCGCAGGATCTCGCTGCTGTCGAACAGGGGCCCGGCCAGGGCGGGGCCGAGGTTGCCACAGGCCAGGCTGACGATGGTATTGGCGTTGGTGAAGGCGCGGATGATGTCCTCCCGGGCGATGACGATACCGGTGCGCGCCCCGGGCAGCCCCAGCTTCGACAGGCTCAGGCTGAGAATGGTATTGTCGTTCCAGTGCGGCGTGGCCTCGGTGAACACGATATTGGGGAACGGCAAGCCGTAGGCGCCATCGACGATCAGCGGAATGTCCCTGGAGCGGGCGATCGCATCCAGGTGGGTCATTTCCTCGTCCGTGAGTACATTGCCGGTGGGATTGGTGGGGCGCGACACGCACAGGGCGCCAATAGCCTGTGCCTCCTGCAGATGGGAAAAGTCCACGTGGTACTTGAACAGGTGCTCATCCAGCCGCTCGATGCCGGGACGGGTGGCGCTGAAGAAGTCCGCCCCCAGGCCAATATCGCCGTAGCCGATGTACTCCGGCGCCAGCGGCAGGTGGATGCTGCGCCGGCTGCCATCGGGCATGACCCCGGCGAACATGTTGTACAGCACGAAAAAAGCGGACTGGCTGCCATTGGAGATGGCGATGTTGTCGGCGCCCAGCCCCCAGTCGAACTGGCGGTTGAGGAAGCTCGCCAGTTGCCGGCGAAACTGCGGGTCACCCTGGGGCGCCTGGTAGACGCCGAACAGGCTGTGACGTTGCACCGGGTCGGCCAGGATGGCCTGAAGCTGGCGCTGGAATACCGCCTCAACCGCGGGCAGCTGTCCCGGGTTGCCGCCGCCCATGAATATCATGTCCGGATTCTGGCTGAGTGCACTGCTGAGGTCGTCCATCAGCTCGACAATGCCTGACTCGCCGGCGAATTTGCTGCCGAAGGCCGATAATTTCACGGGATCAGTTTCCGCTGGGTACGGGATGCGCAGTGTACCCGAGGCGGGGACGAAAGGCATCGCAACGGAGTCGCGCAGATGGCGCTTCCCGACGCATTGGTACCTGGACAGATCGATGGCGCCGGGTAAATTGTCACTGTCCATGACCGGGTCGGGGTCGTATACTTTTGCTTTGATTTCAGCTGGTGTGAGATGAGTTCGGCTAACCTGCAATACCTTAACCCCGCGGTGCTGGATACGATTGATCCGGCGGCCTTCCAGTCGCAAAAACCCTTCCCCTGGGTCAACCCCCAGCACTTCATCCGGGACGAGCGCTTTCCCGAACTGTTGGCGACCATGCCCGATATCTCCCGGTTTCGCGCCTTTTTCGGCAAGCAGCGCAAGCATGGCCAGGCCAGCCACGACCGCTATGTGCTGGATTATGAGGACGGGATGGAGCTGCCTGCCCCTTGGGCCGGGTTGATCGCCGAACTGCGCGGCGACCGCTACCGCAGCTTTGTCTGCAGGATGCTGGACGTCAGCCATGTGCGCTTTCGCTTTCACTGGCACTTCACGCCGAACGGGGGGGAAGTGTCCCCCCACTGCGATTCCAAGGGCAAGATCGGCTCCCAGATCTTTTATCTCAATACCCTCGACGACTGGCAGTGGGACTGGGGCGGTGAGACGGTCATCCTCGACGATGACGGCAAAATCGACGCCGACAACGCCCCTGGTTTCGACGACTTCATCGCCGAGTACCCGGCCGACACCCGCGACAACCGCTGTATTATCTTCGGCCGCCAGGGCAACTCCTGGCACGGCGTGCGGCGCATCAACTGCCCGGAAAATTACTATCGCAAGGTATTCATCGTGGTGTTCGAGGAATACCGGCCACTGAAAATGGCGGCGAAGAAGCTGCGCCGCCTGCTGACCGGCGCCGAACTGGTGACGGAAAAAGAACGCCTGATGTACTGATGACCGCAACCGCCGGCAAGCCGCAACTATTGATCCTGGGGGCGCCTCCCAGGGGGGGGAACCACCTGCTGCGCGGGTTGCTGGACCACCATCCCCAGTTACTGCTGCCGCCCGACGAGGATTACTTCGTCCGCCACCTGTCGCGCCATGCGCTGCTGCGCTGGCGCGGCATGCTCAGCTCCCGCGCCGCCGCCCCGCAGTTTTACCGCCAGCTGCAGAAAGACGGCCACCTGGAGCGTATCAATGCCGGCCACGGCACCGAGGTCTTCGGCACCGAGGATTCCCTGGATCTGGACGCCTACTACCGCTATATCAGCGCGCACCATGAACGCGGCAGCGTCGACAGCCTGGTGCGCAACCATGTGGAGGCGCTGGCGGTGGCGCTGGGCCATGTCGAGGGGGATGCGCGCCTGCGGGTGATCTTCTGTGCGCTGCAGCCCAACAACAGTGACCTCAGCCGGGTCGGCCGCCTACTGGCGCGCAGCTATGATGTGCGCGGTATATTCCTGGTGCGCGATCCGCGAGCCCACCTCAGTTCCAAGCTGGTGCGCAACCCCACCCTGAACCTGCGTCGTTTCTGCCAGCGGCAGAATCGCTACTGGGAGGAAATCGACGAATTTGCCGCTGCTTTCGGCCCCGCGCTGCGCCTGCGCTTCGAGGAACTGGTAACCGATACGCGGGCTTCCATGGCACGGGTGTGCGAGTTTGCGGGGATCGATTTCTTGCCGGGGGTGCTCGAGTACACCCAGGGCGGGGAGGTTGGGCGCAGCAACTCTTCCTTTGGCGCCAGCACTGGTATCGATCGAGCGGTACTGACCCGCTACCGGGATACCCTGGCGCCGGAGAAGGTGGCCTTTCTCGAGCGGCACTGCCTGCCGGAACTGTTCTGGCCCGAGGCACAGGACAGTCAGGCCGCTACAGCCGGTGCGCCTTCGGCCAGCGCCGCTTCAGGCAGATCCACTGCTGCGGAGACTCCCTGATCCAGGTCTCGAAACAGCGGTTGATCTGCACGCTCAGCTCGACTGCCTGTTCCTCGGGTGTCGCGTCAGGCAGTTGGTTGACCAGTGGGTCGTACACCGTTATGCGAAAGCGGCTGCCCGGCAGGCGTTCCCCCCGGATTGGCAGCAGGGCGGCGCCTGAGCGCAGGGCGAGCCGGGCCGCGCTGGTGTTGGTTAGCGCATCGCGGCCAAAATAGGGCAGCAGTTTTCCGGTATCCAGCCGGGTATCCATGGCCAGGCCAATGCTGTGGCCCGCGGCCAACTCCTTCAGTAACGGCCGCACACCCGCGTCGCTGGCAACGAGCTTTACGCCCAAAGATTTGCGCAGCTCAAGCATCATCTCCCGCAGCACCGGGTTCGATTCAGGCGCATAAACGGTGCTGACAGTAAGGCCGTAGCGCAGGGAGAGCAGGTTCGTTACCTGCCAGGCGCCGACGTGTGCGCTGACGAACACCGCTGCCCGCTTCTGCTCGATGACCTCAGCGGCCAAAGGCTGGAGGACAAACTCCAGGCGCTGCTCGCGCTGGTCCCAGATATCCTCCAGCTTGATCAATTCGGCGGCGGAAACACCCAGGTAGTGGAAAATCTGGCGCGTGGTCTGCTGTCGCCACTGCGGGCTGGAGTCGGGAAAGGCTACAGCCAGGTTGGCTTTGGCCTTGGCGGCCTTGTCACCCCAGGGCCCGACGAGGCCGAAGGCAAACCCGGCCAGGCGGCTGGCGTGCTCCAGCGACAGCAGGCGCATAAACCAGAAGATGAAGGCGAACAGGCGCGCCTCCAGCCACTGCGCAATAGCGACGAGAAACGGCGCCCTGCGCGCCAGTTTCTTGGGAATCAGGTAAAACTGGGGCACCCCGACGGCTCAGCGCTGACCCGGGTCGGTGCCGAAGATCTTGTCCCACAGGGGTGAGCTGACGCCGTAGCGGCCGCCCTCACCGGAGAAATGGTGTTTCAGGTGGTAGTGCTTGAGGTACCTGGCCACCGGGTTGCGCATTGGAAAATGGTGGGTCGAGTAGTGGATATAGTCGTAGATCAGGTAGCCGATGATAAAAAAGGCGCAGAACGGCTGGATCCAGGGCTGTGGGATGAACAGGCCGAACAGCAGGTACAACACCAGCATGATGGGAATGGCGCCGGCGGGGGGCATGACCAGCCGGGTCTTGTCTTTCGGGTCCTCGTGATGGTTGCCGTGAAACAGGAACACCAGCCACTTGCCGAGCTTGCTCTTCGCCGGGAAGTGGAACAGGAAACGGTGCAGGCAGTACTCGCTCAGTGACCAGGTGAATACGCCGGCCACGCCAATCGCCAGTACCGGCAGCAGGGGCAGCTGGTACAGGGCGAAGCTGCGCCAGATCAGGTAGCCGGCGATGGGGCCCCACATCAACAGCGGCGTGATCGGGTGGACGTGGGACAGGCGCTCGAGCAGGTCGTTCTCGAACAGGCGGATGGACTGGTGCTGTTTTTCAGGCTGCATACGAATCGATGTCGGCGTCACGGCCGCTTACCTCTGTTTGCTTGGTTGCAGTGTCTTTGGCCCACAGGCGCTTGGAGCAAAACCAGTCCTCGGGGCACTGGCGAATCCAGTCTTCGAACAGGCTGTGTACCTGCTGGATCATATCGGTCGCCCGGGCGGATTCATCGGCCCCGGGATTGGAGGGGCGCACCGGCGGGTGAAACGTAACCCGGAAGCGCGCGTCCTGCAGGCGCTCCACCTGGATGGGCACCAGTTCGCACTGCTGCTTGAGGGCGAGCTTGGCGGGCAACAGGGTCGAGGTTTTGTCGTGGCCGAAAAAGCGGATCGGCACACCGTCTTCCACCCGCCTGTCCATGACGATCCCCGCCGAGCGGCCCTCCTTGAGTGCCCGCAACAGCAGGCGGGCGCTGCTGTCCCGGGGCAGCAGCTGGCAGTTCAACGCCTGGCGCGACTCCAGCAGCAGGCGGTCCAGCAGGGGGTTGGTGGGCGGCGAGTACAGGCTGGCGTTGGGGATGCCCAGTTTGGCCATCGCCGAACAGGCCACTTCCCAGTTGCTCAGGTGTGCGGAGACGAAGACACAGGGCCGGCCCGGGTCAGTGTAGGTGGCAACCGGTTCCCGGATCTCGATCACCAGGCGATCGTCTTCCCTGAGAATCCTTTCCAGGTGGGGATATTCCAGCAGTACGCGACCGGCCTGGCCCCAGGCGCGGGCCACCAGCTGGTCCAGTTCGGCAGCGGTCATCGCGGGAAAGGCCACGGCCATGTTGGCGCGGAAAATGGCCGTTTTACGCTTCAGGTTTGCGCCGACCCAGGCACCCACCCGGCCGCCAAAACGGGAGGCGGTATCAATGGGCAGCCGGCGCGCCA
>JBFZEF010000310.1:0-3155 GCA_041307045.1 Halioglobus sp. | reverse complement strand
CGGCGCGGTAGCCGCGGGCGATGCGCCCCATGCAGTGGTCCAGCCCGAGGATTGCGGCAGGGTAGAGTGAGGCCATGCGCAGGCTCTCTGGCAGCGCAATGCCCACTGCCTGAACGCAGTAGCCTACCGCGTCGATCATGCCGATCGCGCTGCCGGCCAGCGCCCCCGCGCGGTTCAGCAGTTTGCCCTCGCCACTGCGGATCTCCTCGCCATACAGGGAGAACCGGTCCCGGCTGCCGCCCACGGTCGCCATCGCATCGCTCACCAGCACCAGTCTGCCGGCGGGCTTGGCCTGCCCGGCCAGGCGGATATTGGCCGGATGCACATGGTGGCCGTCGGCGATTATCCCCGCCCACAGCGAATCCTGGGCCAGCGCCGCGCCGACGGTTCCCGGCGCCCTCGACGCCAGCGGGCTCATGGCATTGAACAGGTGGGTGACCCCTTCGAGTCCCTCGGCCACGGCGGCCATGATCTGTTCGTAACTGGCACTGGTGTGGCCGGCGCAGACGTGAACCCCGCTCGCCGCGAGCTCGCGGATCTGCCCCGGCAGGGCGTGTTCCGGGGCGAGGGTGACGATGACCTTGAGATCCCGCAGGCTGCAAAGCCAGGCGATGTCCTCGGCTGTAGCCTGCCTTATCATGT
Organism: Halioglobus sp.; assembly: GCA_041307045.1. Classification (GTDB taxonomy): domain Bacteria; phylum Pseudomonadota; class Gammaproteobacteria; order Pseudomonadales; family Halieaceae; genus JARRPM01. The sequence continues at coordinate 2,513 of JBFZEF010000310.1, read as the reverse complement.
CGGCCAGGTGCGCACCGCGCCGGGAGACATCGAAATGCGGTCCCTCCAGGTGAACGCCCAGGATACCGGCGTGACCAGCGGCGCGCGCCGCGCGCACCGCGGCCACGGCCTGCTGCTGGCGCTCGCGCGTGTCGCTGATGAGAGTCGGCATCATGGCGGTGGTGCCCGTTGCGCGGTGGGCGTCGAGCATGGCGACCAGGGTCGCCTCGCTGGGACTGTTGTTAAACATCAGGTCGCCACCGCCGTTGACCTGCAGGTCGATGAGGCCGGGGGCGAGGGTACCCGTCGCAAGGACTGTCCTGTCCACCTCAGCGGGGCATTCGGCTGTCGGCAGCACGGATTCCACCATTCCCCGGCGCACGACAATGCAGTGCTCGCGCAACAGCTGCGCCCCGTCGAACACCGACGGGGCGCAGATCGCAAATGCAGTGTCGCTCTCGGGCATGGCCAGGTCCTCCGCCGGCCAAGTCTACCCGAATTCAGTTACGCGCTGCGCGTTTCTCGCCGCGATCAGCTGGCGGGCAGGCCCGCCGCGTCGGCAGTGGCCCGCTCCCGGCGGATGCGCAGCACCAGCGGCACCAGCACCAGCCCGAGTAGTGGCGCGAACAGTGCTGCCAGGCCCAGCAGTGTGGCCTGCATGCCCACACTGTCGAGTGCATAGCCCAGGGCCGGCCCGGAGACGATGAAAATAGCCCTGACCGCAAGGCTCACCAGCGAATTTACCGTGGCCCGGAAGTCACCGGGAATCCGGCTGTTCAACGCCTCATAGAACAGGCTCATGCTGACGCCGCGAGAGACCTGGATGAGCAGGCCGAACAGGACTCCCGCCCAACCGCTGCCGAAAGCCATTCCCAGCAGGCCGATCAGGGGCAGCGTCGCGATCAGGCACAGCAGGCCCCGCGTACCCAGGCGTTGCTCCAGCGCCGCGGTGAAGCGGGCCGAGACGCTCACCACCAGCGCGAACCCGGCCCAGATATAGCCGAAGTACGCCAGCGGCACCGCCTGCAGCTCCCAGTATTTCTGGTAGATCCAGAACACGTAGATTGCCAGCAGCCCGAATACGGTAATGGCGAAGGCCGTCCAGAACACTACCGGTTTGCCCAATAGCAGCAGCTTGAAAATCTGGCGCAGGTTGTCCCTGTGGCTGGTCTCGCGGGAGTACCTGGGTACCTCCACCAGCAAGAGGGCAAGGATTACCGGCACTACACCTACGCAGACCTGCACGATGATCACGCCGTCCATCGACCACAACAGCAGCAGGCTGGCGGCTATACCGGCCATACCCGAGGCGGCGGCTTCCAGCGAGATCAGGCGGCTGAGGGATTTGCCCGCACCCGCTGCGCCGGGCTGCGCCTTCTTCTGCAGGTACACTTCAGTGTCGTACAGCAGCGCAAGATCGGTCCCGGAGATCAGGCTGAACCCGACCCCGAGAATGACTTCGTACACGACGAAATCCGCGAAGCTGTCTGCCCACAACAGGGACAGGAAGCCGACGGCGTTGATGGCCGAGCCTGCCAGGATCACCGGCCGCCTGCCCCAGATGTCTGCGAGGTAACCCGAGGGCACCTCGAACAGCGCGATCGTCAGGGCGAACAGGGCCTGGGTTTGCAGGACCTGACTCATGCTCAGCCCGTGTCCCTGCAGCAGCGGCACGAATACGGGGATCACCACCAGGAAGCTCTGGAAGAACCCCATCAGGTAAATGGTGCGAATGTTGTTGTGCAATGACCTTTTCACGGTTCTCGTCCTGCGGCGGCCGGGAACCCTGAAGGCGGAGAAAAATTTCTGGTTGAAACGAAAAAGGCCTCCGGAATCAGGGTTCTCGGAGGCCTTTTATCAAAGTGTATTTACTTCAGAGCTTCCTCAAACCACGCCGCTGTCCCACAGGCGCACATTGGCCACGGGCGCGGTGCCGTGACTCCTGTACATGCAATCCTGTTGCAGCTGCTGCGTGATCATGGTGCTCACTTCAAGGTTGAAATCGGGTTGGTGCGCAAAGGCACAGGGGCATCCTGCCGTGCGCAGCCGTGAAGGTCAATCGAAGATTGCGGTCTGGGTAATAGTTCACAAGCAGTCGGTCAGTTGCGCCCGGTGAGGCTTGCCTGCCTGCGCCAGGAAAATCCGTTAGCCGAAGCCGGGAACGTGGAAGGAACCTCCCGCTGAATCTATGAACCGATAACTCCGCCATCCTTGCGGTTGATGACGATGGTGCAATCCCTGGGAATGGTCACACCATCCTGTGGCGCCGGGAAGTTGGTGAGGGTCGGGTCGCCGTTGCCCGGATGCTGGATGTTAATGAACATGGTCCGCCGGTCCGGCGTCACCGTGATGCCAGTGATCTCATCGCCGATCACGCCTGTGAACAGCCTCCGTAGCTGCGGATTGCCGCCACTATCGGAGGTACTGGCAACCAGCATCTGGTTGTTGAGCCCCCTTTTCTGTCCGGCATCAGTCTGGATGAACAAGCGGCCATCCGGGTCGATCCACAGGCCGTCCGGACCGGAGAAAGTCCG
>JBFZEF010000309.1:0-4108 GCA_041307045.1 Halioglobus sp. | reverse complement strand
GCTGCCTGGTGCACGGCGATTTCCGTAACGGCAATCTGCTGGTGGATGAGCAGGGCCTGGTCGCGGTGCTGGACTGGGAACTCACCCATATCGGCTACCCCGCCGAGGACCTGGGGTATATCTGCGGCAACGTCTGGCGCTTCGGTCGCAGCGACAAGCCGGTGGGCGGCTTTGGCGACTACGACGACCTGCTGGCCGGGTATCGCAGTGTCAGGGGAGAGGCCCCGACGGCAGGAGAGCTGCGCTACTGGGAGGTCTACTGCGCCCTCAACTGGGGCCTGGTTTGCCTGACCATGATACATATGTACCGCAGCGGTCAGGACCGCAGCCTGGAACGGGCTGCTGTGGGGCGGCGCATGTCCGAATCGGAAATAGACCTGTTGCTGCTGCTGGAGGAGCCGGGCACATGAGCCAGACCCGGGCGGACGAACTGCTGGTGGCTGTCCAGGACTTCCTGCGCAGGGAGGTACTGCCGCAGCTGGATGGCTTCGCCGCCTATAACACCCGGGTGGCGGCCAACAGCCTGGCGATCGCGGCCCGGGAGTTGCAGCTGCGGCCGCAGCTGGATCGGCTCGACCTCGCTTACGCCCTGCACGCAGGGCTGGATCCGGCAGCCGGCCCTATCCCCCAACAGCTGGCGCTGGGCCTGAGAAGTCGCGCTGTGGCCCCGGAGGTGCACCTGCTGCGCTATCTCAGGCAACGGGCGCTGCTATCCTTGGAAATCGACAACCCGAAGTATTCGGGTTACCTGCAGGCCAGGGAGCGCTGGCAGGCCCGCCGGGGGCAACCGGCCGGGCCGAATCGCGATTAATTTTCCCACTATCTGGCGCCAACCTGAGCCAGATCAAACACGCCCCTGTCAAGGGTGTGATTGACTGGCGTTGCGGGTAGATTGACCCGAGGGTATGTTGTTCGATAAACCAGAATTCGGGGGTAGAGCCCATGTCATTTCGCAGCAAGCGCAAGTACACCATCGCCATGGACCAGGCCACGACCTACGAGCAGTGGAAGGAGGCGGCCCTGGCCTATGATGCCGCCACCGGAATGGACCGCTGGCGTATGCGCGACCAGTCGAGCCAGTTTGACAACGTGTCCATTCGTATTCGCCTCGACCGGCTTCGCTCCATGCGCGCCCGGCACGACTACCGCGGCCTGCTGTTCACCCTCAACGAGGGTATCCACGGCAATATGGCGGGAATGGGCAAGTCCTCCCTCCACGAGCGCGCGGCCTTTGGCACCAAGCAGTTGATCCACGACTACGTGGAGGAAATCGTCGACGCGCTGGAATTGCTGGCGAGCCCAGCGGTGAACGAGATCAGTTTTGAGGACAAGCTGGATTTTTTCCGCCGCGCCCATCACTGCTTCGGCCGTACGGCGCTGCTGATGAGCGGCTCCGGCACCCTGCTGTATTTTCATGTGGGCGTGGTGAAAGCGCTGTGGGAACAGCGCCTGTTGCCGACCATCATGTCAGGCTCCAGCGGCGGTTCCCTCGTGGGCAGCCTGGTGTGCACCCACAACGACCAGGAACTGGCCAGGATTTTCGACCCGGCGTTCCTGCTGGCCGAAGCCGAGCAGGAAGTGTCCCTGGTGCGCTCCCTGGGGGGATTGCGCCCCAGGATCCTGCAGGCCGAGGAGGTACAGTCCCTGATAGAGCGCCTGATCCCCGATATGACCTTCCAGGAGGCCTATGCACACAGCGGCCGCCTGCTCAATGTCTCCGTGGCGCCGGCCGAAACCCACCAGACCTCCCGCCTGCTGAACGCCACCACCTCGCCCAATGTGCTGATTCACAAGTCGGTGCTGGCCTCGGCGGCGGTGCCGGGGGTGTTTCCGCCGGTGACGCTTGAAGCGCGGGACAAGTGGGGTGAGCGCCAGCCCTACCTGCCATCCAGGAAGTGGGTGGATGGCTCTGTCAGCGATGACCTGCCCACCAAGCGCCTGGCGCGACTGTACGGTGTCAATCACTACATCGTCAGCCAGGCGAATCCCGCAGTACTGCCCTTTGTGACTGACGGTCGCCGCCAGGAGAGCACGCTGGCTATTCTGACCAATGCCAGCCGCCGCACGGCCAGGGAGTGGCTTAATGCCGGTGCCGCTATCATGCACAAACCCCTGAGCCGGCCGGGTACTTTGTCCAAAATTGCCAACACCGCCCTGTCCATGGTCAACCAGGATTACATCGGCGACATCAACATCCTGCCGCGCAGCCGCTTCTACAACCCGCTGAAACTGCTCGCCCACCTGACGCCAGAGGAAATCATGAAACTGGTCACTTCCGGCGAGCGCTCTGCCTGGCGCAAGATGGAGATGATCCGGGTGCAGACCCACATCGGGCGCACCCTCGACAGGATTCGGAATGAGTATGAAGAGGAGGCGCTGCGCAACAGCCATCCCGCCAGGGGGCGCCGCCGCGCCGCGTAGGCAGTTCATGTAACAAAATGTCAATTTCGGTAGCAGCTGTGGTCATTGCATAGGCAGTGACCAGCCCGCACTATCTGCCCGCTTAGTTCGAACCCCCATTGACCTGATTTCCGGAGCAACCGATGAGCAACCCAGCGTACATATTTGATGCGGTGCGAACCCCGCGCAGCAAAGGCAAACCCGGCGGCAGCCTCTACAGTGTCAAGCCCATCGACCTGGGTGCCGGCCTGCTGCGGGAGTTGCAGTCGCGCCACGACCTGGACACGTCCTATGTCGACGACGTGGTGATGGGCTGCGTCACCCCGGTGGGAGAGCAGGGTTCCGATATCGCCAAGATGATCGTACAGAACGCCGACTGGGATGAGTCCGTTGCGGGGGTGCAACTCGACCGCTTTTGCGCCTCCGGCCTCGAGGCGGTGAATATCGCGGCGCAGAAAATCGCTTCCGGCTGGGAGGACCTGGTGGTCGCCGGTGGCGTGGAGAGCATGTCGCGAGTCCCCATGGGTTCCAACGGTGGCGCCCTGGGCGGGGACGTCGCTTTCAGCCTGAAGACGGGCTTTGTGCCCCAGGGCATTGGCGCCGATACCATTGCCACGATCGAGGGCTGGAGCCGGGAAGACGTCGATGCGTATGCCATGGAGTCGCAGCGGCGCGCGGCCCACGCTCGCGCCAGTGGCTATTTTGACAGGTCCGTGGTGCCGGTGAAGGACTACAACGGGTTGACCGTGCTTGAGCGCGACGATTTCATCAAGCCCGATACCACCATGGAAGGGCTGGCCGGGCTGAAGCCGTCTTTCGGCATGATCGGGCAATTTGGCTTCGACGATGTCATCCTCGCCAAGTACACCACCCTGGACAGGATCAACCATGTGCACACGCCCGGCAATTCCTCGGGTATCGTCGACGGCGCCAGCGCGGTGCTGATCGGCAGCGAGAAGGCCGGCAGGGACCTCGGGCTGACGCCCCGGGCGCGCATCGTGGCCACCGCCGTATTGGCCACCGATCCCACCATCATGCTGATCGGCCCGGGGCCGGCCGCCATGAAATGCCTCGAGAAAGCGGGCCTGAAGGTAGCTGACATCGACCTGTGGGAAATCAACGAGGCGTTCGCCGCGGTCGCCCTGCGCTACATGAAAGACCTGGGCATCGACCACGCCGTGACCAACGTCAATGGCGGTGCCATCGCCATGGGACACCCGCTGGGTGCGACCGGGGCCATGCTGGTCAGCACCATGCTGGACGAACTGGAGCGCCGCAAGCTCAAGCGCGCCATGCTGTCACTGTGTGTGGGCGGCGGCATGGGTATCTCCACCATCATCGAGCGCGTGTAGCAGCGGCGAAGAATCAACCAGACAGGAACAGGACATGAGCGCATTCAAGTACGACAAAGACGCCGACGGCATTGTGACGGTGACCATGGACATGACCGGACCGGTCAATGCCATGAACGAGGAATACCGGCAGGCCATGGCTGCGACCATCGACCGGCTGGAGCAGGAGCAAGGCCTGGCCGGGGTGATTTTCGCGTCCGCCAAAAAGGTGTTCTTCGCCGGCGGCGACCTCAACGAGCTGCTGGCCGCCGAGAAGGGCAACGAGGCGCAGTTTATGGACATGCTGCGGGTCACCAAGCACAACCTGCGCAGGTTGGAGAAACTGCCGGTACCGGTCGTGGCCGCGATCAATGGCG
>JBFZEF010000305.1:0-9542 GCA_041307045.1 Halioglobus sp. | reverse complement strand
CATATCCATTCCCGCGCCCTGTACGTGCCCTTTGCCTGGTGGATTCCCATGCCGGACCGCTTCAAGGGCGCCCACTACTGCCACCTGATAGCGCCGGATTTTCTCGAAGCGGTGTTGCGTGGGGAGATTCCGGCCGGGGTTTAATAGCTGTCTGCAAACATAGCGGCTAAAGATTGACTTTTGTCATCTCCGGGCAGTGGGTTCGAAGCTATAAATCGAAAAATAACTATGGCTTCAGGTGACGCCGCCTGCGTGGGGGCAACGACAAATGGACAACTACCAGATCGCCCGGCGCGCCCAGATCGGCGTTGTCATTCCCTCCACCAATACCGGCGTGGAATATGACCTGCAGAAATTCGCCGTCGATGGCGTGACCTGGCATCCCTCGCGCTTCTGGATCGAGCTGCGCAACTGGTCGGACGAGGTTGAGGCGACCGGGGATGACAGCAATACTGTGTTCGAGCGTTTCCTGGAAATCATGCGCGGGGAGATACCCATCGCCCTGCGCAACGTCATCTCCGCCAAGGTCAACCACATCATGCTCGGCATGTCAGCGGAGACTTTCTGGGGCGGCGAGGAGGGCAGCATCCGCTTTGAAGCGGGGGTGCGTGAGCATCTTGGCACGATTGGGCTGACAACTGGCGCTGCGGCGACCCGCGAAGCGCTCGCTTGCTTCGGTGCCAGGACCCTGTCCGTGATTACCCCATACCCGCCGGTAGGCGACGCCAATGTGCGCCAGTACTTTGAAGAGATCGGGTTTACGGTGAAGCATGTCAGGGGCCTGAACCGGCCCTCGGCGACGGCTATCGCCGAGACCACTATCCAGGATGTGCTGCAGGCCGTGCGCGAGGTGGATGGGGACGACGTGGATGCCATCATCCAGTGCGGCACCAACCTGTCGACCCTGGACCTGTTCCCGACCCTCGAGCACCTGCTGCAAAAGCCGTTGATCCCGATTAATGTCGCCACCATCTGGCATGCCCTTAGAGCCTGTGGTATCGACGATAAGATTACCGGGAAGGGGCGGTTGCTGGAGGAGTTCTGAGTCGGGGCAGCCGGGCAAATGAACTATTGTTATATCTTTGTTGCATTGGCACGGGTCGATTGCTATCTTCTGTCTTAATCGTTTTGTAATCGGGTCGCGTCCGTAGGGTGGGCGTTCACCCTTGACCTGAAATTCAGTAGCGCCATACAACCGGACTTTGGGGGGTACTATGTACAGGAAAATTCAACTGGGTGTTGCCGTGGCGGCTGCGACGTTGGCGGCCGTGGCGCAGGCCCAGGGAACCGGTGGCCGGGAGGTGACTGCCCTGCGCGGTGAGAATTTCGTCCTCGAGGAAACGGTGGTCACTGCTCGCAAGAGGAGCGAGAGCCTGCAGTCGGTACCCGTTGCCATCGATGCCCTTGGCCAGATGATGCTGGAGGAAAAGGGTATCTCAACCATGGAGCAGGTCGCCCGGTACACCACCGGCCTCACCTTCGACGTGGGCATCCTGCCAAACGATACCCGCCCGGTTATTCGCGGGGTGAACATTACCCGCGGCCGACCCAACGTGGCTATCCTGGTGGACGGTATCGACCTGTCCTCTGAAACCCTGACAGTCGCAGGAGGCGGCGCGTTCACCAACCTGAGCCTGCTGGACCTGGAACGGATCGAGGTGATCAAGGGGCCACAGAGCGCGGTATACGGTCGTGCTGCTTTTTCCGGCGCCGTGAATTACATCACCAAGCGCCCCAGGGCGGACCAGGGTATCTACGGTTTTGCGGAAGGCGAGTACAACGAACACGACGCATGGAAGGGCGTGACCAGTGTCACTGTCCCGGTGATCGAGGACAGTCTCGCTGTTGCCTTCTCCCTGCTGTCCTCGGACTTTGACGGTTACTACGACAACCCCAATACCGGCGGCGATCTGGGCGGCATCAACCAGGACGGCGCTGCGTTCGCGCTGAATTTTGTCGGCATGGAAGATTTCAGCGCTTATTTTCGCGCGGAATTCGCCAACGACAACTACACGCCCCGCGCTGTGGTCGCGTCACCCTCGGCGGATACGTTCAGCAAGCCTACCGACTTCTTCCTGCTGGGGACGCCCTCGGAGAATGCCAGGAGCGTGCCTATTCCCGGGGGCGCTCGCGGTTTCCCGCAGCCCACCCAGGCGGAATGTGATGCCAGGGCGCCCTGGCGCTACCTGCAGGGCTTTGCACCGGCCTGTGCCACCATGCTGTTTGGCGACGTGGGCCATGCCGGCGAAAGCGATATCGACCTCGGTACCAATCCCAATACCGGCAAGGATTTCAAGGGCACCAAGATAGAGAATTCCCGCTACTCCCTGGAACTCAACTACCAGATGGACGAGCTGGATATTGTGTCGCTTACCGGCTATACCGACAACCAGACCTCCATCGAGGAGGACTTTGACATTTCCGACCGCGCACTGGAAACCCTTGGCCCGGGTTCTGCCAATTTTGCCCCGTTTTATATCGGCCCGCCCGATGCGGCCTTCACCCAGTTCGGTGTGAACACCAACTCGGATACCAGCTTTGATTACACCCAGTTCTCCCAGGAATTTATTTTCAGCGGTGAGCTCGGCAAGCTGCAGTGGATGGCCAGTGCGCTGTGGTGGGAAGAGGACATGAAGTCGGTCATGAACCAGATGTGGTGGGCCAGCGATGATATGGACATCGATTTCTGGAATTCTGCCCTGTCCGCCACCCTGTTGGCACCCGACTGCGCTGTGCCGGGCGATGTCACTACCTGCTCGCGCTTTACCAGTATCCAGACCGAGATGACACCCCTGCCCATTCCCATCGAGCGCAAGACCGAGAGCGCGTCAGCGGCCTTCTCCCTGGTCTACAACGTGACCGACTCGGTGCGGGCAACGGTGGAGGGGCGCTACCTCGTGGATGACCTCGAGTACAAGGGCCTGCCTCTGAGTGTATTCGACAACGGCTTCCTGAACCTGCCCTATATCAATCCGGAAACGGGCTCCACCGTGCCCCAGTTCCAGCACCAGAATCTCAGTTACGATGATTTTATCCCGCGCTATAGCGCCGACTGGCAGATGACCGATGACCTGTTTGGCTACGTGACCGTAGCCAAGGGATTCAAGCCCGGTGGTATCGCCACCACCGATGCCGATGGCGACATCCTGTCCGGGCACTTCGAGCCGGAGACACTCTGGTCCTATGAAATTGGCCTCAAGAGCGAGCTGCTCGACAATCGCCTGCAGTTGAACGGCGCCGTGTTTTACAACGATTACACGGACCAGCAGGTTCCCTTCTTCGTCGAGGCCGCATCGGGTATTTCCAACGTGTCGATAACCAATGCGGGCGAGAGCGAGATTATCGGTGGAGAACTGGAGGCGATCTACCGGCCCTCGGTCAACTGGACCTTCAGGGCTGGCTGGACCCATGCCGAGACCGAGTACAAGGACTTCAATATCAGCGACCTCGGAACCCCCGGCCTGTACGACAAGATCCTGTCAGGCAACGCTGAGGGTGATTTCAGCGGCAAAAAGTTCCCCAATACGCCGGAGGATATCGTCATACTGTCCATTCGCTACGATGGCGAGTTCTCCGGCAGCCGGTGGCGTTACTTCACCGAATTGCAGGGCAACTATGCGTCCAAGCGCTACCTGGACCAGGGTAACCTGTCCTACCTGCCTGATACCACCACCGGTGAATTCACTGCCGGTTTGACTTCCGACGCGTGGTCGATAATTGCCTTCGTGCAGAATTTCACCGACGAGGACAATATCCAGTCCGGGCTTGGCAACGTGAATTTCGGCTTCATGCCCGCCGGCCAGGTGCCGCCCTTTTCCGCAAACCTGGTCCTGCCGCAGCCGCGCACGTTTGGCATGAGGGCGCGCTACAGTTTCTGATAGCCCCGGCTTACTTCCCTGCGCGGCTGCGCTGCATCTGCTCGCGTCCCATGCGGATGTTTAGCATGTTCTCCACCTGCCCGGTGCCGAATACCTGTTCCGCCAGCTTGTTCATAGGGTCGCGGGCATAGCCCAGTTCGCGCACCCTGAAGTCGTAATCGCGCAGGGCGAGTCGCTCCGCCAGAGGTACCGGTGTCGCTGCGTCGAGCCAGCCCAGCCAGTGGTCCAGCATGCGGTAGGCGTAGTCCTGCAACAGGTCGATATTGGCATCGTTGAGCTCGCCCATCAGGCTCTGGGTGGAGGGATTGGTGAGCGCGCGCATATAAGTGCCATGACTTACCGACCACTGGAAGTTAGCGTTGCCGCGCAGGGCCAGGTACTCGGCGTTGATCGGGCCGTAGTGGCGATCGAGGTACTCGGTGTCCACCATGAGGTTGCGCCGCGGCGTGAAGTCGAAATAGAAAAACAGCCTGGGGATGGTGCCGAACACCATCACGAAATGCGGCACATCGGTGTCCTGTCCCAGAAAGGCGGTGGCATTCATGTCCAGTATGCTGGCCTTGCGATTGCCCAGCCAGGAGTTCACCAGCCAGTCGCAGCCCGGGCCGCTCCAGGCCTGCATTGAACCCTCGAACTCCCCGTTGGGAGAGGTGTAGTACTGGCGGTCAGCGCAGTTGGGTTCCGCTTCCAGCCCCGGGAACCGGCTGGCGATCCGCCCCTTGATATCGCTGAGAATTCCCCAGCAGCGCTCCCAGGCGTGGCTTACGTCCACATCGGGATTTTCCGCGAGGAACTGGTCAATGGTCTTGGTATCTGCGCTCATTGTGCACCTTGTAATGGTCTGTTTGTTGACTGAGTGAATCGGGCTGCGGTTCGCCGCCCGACGGTTCGCCGCCCGATCTAAAGCCCGAAGGGCGCGAACTGGTCGGGGCGCTCGCGCACCAGGCCGACCAGCATGCGGCGCGTCATTTTGGCCGGCGTCAACCAGCGTATTTTGCTGCCGCTCCTGTCGGTTGCCAGGATGCGGTCCACCAGGAAGGGGGAGACGGTTTCCACCGTGTCCACCAGTCTATTCATCAACTTGCGCGACTTCTGGAAACCCGCCATGTCGGCGCGCGCCTCGCGCACGACCGCCCCGGTGATGATCATGCCGGGGCGGATCTTGCCGACGATCACGCCGCTATCCGCGAGCTCTTTCACCAGCGCGTTGGTAAAGTAATCGAGGCCGCGCTTGGTGGTGCCGTAAATGCCCATGCCGGGAAAGTATTCGCCGTCGCTGCCGCCGCCGAGGATATTGAACAGCTTGCCTGCGCCCTGGGCTTTCATGCCGCGCGCGGCGACGCGGCTGCCGTTGATAGTGCCCAGCACGTTGGTGGTGAGCATGGTTTCCAGTTCGCCCTGGGGCACATCGAGGATGGGCCACACGGTGCGCGCGAGCCCCGCGTTGTTGATCCAGACATCAACCGCGCCAAAGCGCTCGACGCCAAGATCCCATAGGGCCTGCACCTGTTCGCTGCGGGTGACGTCGCAGGACTGTCCGGCGCACCTCCCGGCTTCCCGGCCCAATCCGGCCAGGGCCTGTTCAACCCGCACCGCATCCCTGCCCGCTATCACAACGTTATGCCCGCGCCGGCAGAATTCCCGCGCCAGCCCCAGGCCGATGCCCTGGGTGCTGCCGGTGATGACGACCGTGCTCATGAGTGCGCGGCGCCCCCTAGGTGTGCGTTGGGATCAGGGTGCCTGACCCGATAGCCGGTGGCATACAGTCGCGCGGCGGATATCTTTTTGAGCGGGGCCTTGATCTGGTCGAGGAACTCCAGCAGCGGCAGTCCCTGCTCCCGGCAGATGGCGTCGAACACCTGCTTGTTGGTGGCGGGGAGGCTATCGTTGTCGCAGACGTTGTAGATGCCCCGCAAGTTCCTGTCCAGGGCGTGGATCACCGCTTCGACCACGTCCTCGAAGTGGATGGCATACAGTGGTGCACCGGCGCTGAAGATGGCTTTGCCGCCAAAATACTGGTGGCACATGGCAACCCGCTGGGGAAAGCTGAGGTCACCGGGTGCACCGTACATATCGGGAAAACGCAGCACGCAGCCCTGCGGATTGGCGAGCACCTCGCGCTCCGCCGCCTGGTAGTAACGCGAGGAGGGTTCCTCGCTGTTGCCGGTAGGTGTCTCCTCGCTGACGGGTTCGGTGCCGGCGCCGCCATCGCCGTAGACGGAGAAGGACGACAGGAAGATGACATGCGGGCAGGCGAGCCGGGCGCTGTGGCAGCTGGCCACCAGTACATCGGCATAATGCTGGTGGCGCTCTTCCACCGTGCGGGTGTTGCGTACGTTGGGGGCCACGGTGACGATGATGGCGTCGCAGCCGCTGGCGGCCTGCGCCAGTTTCTCGCCCTCGGAACCGCGCAGCACCACGACCCGGTCGGCGTGCTGCCGCAACTCTTCCACTTTCTCCGGCGTGGTGGTGCTGCCGGTTACCCGGTGACCGGCGCCGCGCAGGCGGGCCGCCAGGGCCTTGCCTACGTGGCCCATGCCGAGAATGAATATGTCCATAGGATTCGCCGCCTGTTGCCGTGCCCGCCGGGCCGTAGGTGTTTGCCTCTAATGATATAAAACTATAACATTATGTTAATACACTGGCCATTGCGGATTTGGCGGCGACGGCCACTTGCGCGGGATTACTCCCACCGCTGTTGTCGCAAGGCTCCAAGGAGAAACCGATGGCGCGAGTCGCCGCCCTGCAGTTTGCCTCGGGCACCGATGTAGACCTGAACCTGGCCACCTGCCTGCGGATGATCGATGCCGCCAGCGAGCATGCACCGGATCTGCTGGTACTGCCGGAATTCTGCAACCATATCTCCTGGTATGACAACGCCGCCCACGCCCGGGCCGTAGCGCTGGACCGCGGCGGCCCGTTTCTGCGGGCGATCGCCGCTCGGGCGCAGCGCCACGGCTGCTACATCGTCATCAATGTGTCCCTGCGCCGGGACTCCGGCGAGCTGAGCGTGAGTTCCCTCCTGTATGACACGGCCGGGCGCCTGGTCGCCGTCGCCGATAAGCAGACCCTGATGGGCCACGAAAACACCTGGTTTGCCAGGGCGCAAAGCACCAGCGATGTGATTGCCACACCCTTCGGCAGGCTCGCCATGTTTCCCTGCCGTGACGGCGTCACCTGCGAAACCCCGCGCGGCCTCGCCCTGCGCGGTGCCCAGTTGTTCTGCGATTCCCTTAATTCCTTCGCGCTGGATGAAGCCAGCCTGCATGTGCCTGCCAGGGCGAGCGAAAACAAAGTCTTCCTGGTGGCGGCCAACAAGGTCGGCCCGCTGATCCCCGGCCAGCTGCTGCAGGCGGTCAGCGAGCAGACCCATATCCCCCTGCGCTTCCTGCACGGCGCCGGTGAGAGCCAGATTGTCTCCCCGGCGGGCGAGATCCTCGCGCGCGGCCCGCGGGAGGGGGAGGCGGTGGTCTTCGCCGAGCTGGACCTGTCCCTGGCGGACGATAAGCGCCGGCCCGATGGTACCCACCTGTTCCGCGCGCGGCGCACCAGGCTCTACCAGCCGATCACTGAACCGGTGCTCGCCCCCGTCTGCCAGGGCGCGGCACAGGGGGTGAGCGTGGGCCTGCTGGCGCCCCGGGCCGGGGATGAGTCAGCCCTGGGTGAATTGCAGGGCCTGGTCGCCGACCTGCCGCCGGCCGCGGTGCTGGCGGTGCTGCCGGAATTGTTCTGCTTTGGGGGGCCCTGCGAGCAGGACCTGCCCGCGGCCGCGGCCCTGTCGGCGCGCGCCATCGAGGTCATGCGGGCAGCCTGTGAAGGCCGGCCCGACCTGCTGCTGTGCGCCTCCCTCGTGCTGCCCGCCCGCGCCGGCTTCAGCCTCACCGCCGTACTGGTTGGCGCCCGCGGCGTGGTGTCAGCCCAGCAGCAGCTGCACTCCTGTCGGCGCCATTCCTGGTCGGTGTTGGGTGATGCGCTGCTGCCGGTGGACCTGCCCTGGGGTCGCCTGGCGCTGCTGCCCGGTGATGATGCGGTGCATCCCGAGCTGGTCAAAGTCGCGGCGCTGCGCGGTGTCCATGCCGTCGCCGCGCCATTTGCCATGCAGGAATCCTGGGAGGAGGCCTACGGCCTGCGCAGCCGCGCTGCGGAGAATCGCCTCTGCGTCATAGCCAGCACCCGCCCCCTGGCGGGCAGGGCGGGCCTGATCGCCGACCTGGAGCGGGAATTCACCCTGATGACACCCTGGCGGGAGCGCATCTTCGACGGCTACATCAACGCGCCGCTGGTGACAGAACAGGCGCCCGCTGCCGCGGTGACGGTGGCGGACATACACCCGGCGGCGGCCTGCGACAAGCTGATGTCGGAGCGCACGGATCTGCTGCAGGACCGGCCCTGGCGCCTCAGCGCAGACCTGCTGTTAGACTGGCGGGAACCTCCTGCGGAAAGCCGGCATGACTGATGCGCGCCAGGTATTGAAAGACCGGATCATGGCCGTGGCCCACGTGGGTTTCGTGGTGCCATCGCTGGAGGAGGCCGTGGCCAACGCCGTGCGTGTGTACGGCCTGGCGCCGGGAGATATCCGCGTCCACCCGGCACCGGGCGAGGAGGGCCTGACCCGTTTCGCGTTCTTCCGGGTGGGCGACCTCGAGTTCGAGCTGATCGAACCGTGCTCGGAGCAGTTTCGGACACTGCTGCTGGGCATGCCTTCCGGCGGCGCAGGCATCAACCACCTGGCCTGGCGGGTGGACGATATCGAGGCAGCGGTCGCGCTGCTCGCCGCCAACGGCATCCACCCGGGCCACGTTACCCCCGACGGCATCATTCATATTGGCCCCAAAAAAATGGTCTACCTTGATCCCGCCACCACTGGCGGGCTGGTGATCGAGCTGCTCGAATACGCCGCGGATGCCAGCGGTGGCCGCTGAGCCGGTCGATTCCGGGGTCTATCACTATCGGCTCAACGGCCAGGATACCGCCATCGAGGAGCGCTGGCAGCGGTACCGGTACGCGTCCGGTGCATGGCAGGTGAGCAGCACTCGCCGTGCTCCCGGGTTCGAGCTGCGCGTCGAGGCGCAGCTCAGCGCCGGCCTGGTGAGTCGATTCGATGTCGCGTGGTGCCAGCAGGGCGGGCCACAGCTGCGGGCCGGGTACGAGCTGGCGGCGGATCGGGTAGCGGTCAATCGCTGCCTGGCGCCGCAGCCTGCCATATCCGAGGACCTGGTGTTTGCCGGCAGCGCGCCGCCGCTGCTGTTTCCCCTGATGCGCATCTTCACGGGGCCGCTGATCGCCGGTCTGCTGCGGGGTGGCGGCAGGAGCGCGGTGGTGCTGCCCTTTATCGCCGACCCGGCGGACCATTCCAGGCTGTTGCGGCCAGTTCTCAGCGAACGCGAGGCGCGGGTGGTGGAGGAGGGCGCGGCGTTGGAACTGGCCGGTGCGCGCCTGCAGTGTCGTCGCTGCGAGTATTTGGGTGACCAGTACGGCCCAGACGCCCGCTTCTGGCTGGGGCCTGATGACTTACTGGTTCGCTACCAGTGGCAGCAGTCCGCGCAGCAGCATTGGGACGTGTGCTTGCAGCGCGATGGCGAATTTTCCGAAGGTGAGGGAGCCGGCGCGGCGCCGGACTAGTCGCCCCGGTCGGCGTCCCGGTGCTTTCCCCAGCCAAACCAG
>JBFZEF010000301.1:0-4894 GCA_041307045.1 Halioglobus sp. | reverse complement strand
TATCCACCGTCAAGCAGTGAATCCTATCGTTGCTGCCCCTGGTTTCCGCCATGCCCTGCACGTTGATGTCGAACAGCGCAACCGTCTCACCCCGTTCCGCAAACCGCCGCGCCGCCTCGCGGCCCATGCCGCTGCCGCCCCCGGTAACCAGTACAAGCTTGGCTGGATCAGGCATCTGGATAGCGCTCCCTTTCAGTAAATTCCGGGCGAAAGTATAACTGCAGAGGCCACGCCGGCGCCCGCAGATCCGGTATCGTGCGCTGAACCAACCGGCTTCCTCCGGCGGTCCAGCCTGGCGGAATCCGGCACCAGGGGCTGGTCCAGCACCTCGATAAACCGCGCATCGCGGTTGTAGGGGTCGCGCTTGAAGTGCACCTCCCCGTCTGCATACGCCTCTACTGTCCAGTAGACGAGGTAGACCGGCATGGGTTCGCCCAGGGATACGCGCCGGGTCTGCCCCTTCTCGATCACCGCGTCGATAGCGGCGGCATCCCACTTGCCGGGCTCATTCAGCAACAGGCCGGCCAGCTCCTCGGCGTTCTCCACGCGGATGCAGCCCGAACTGAAGGTGCGCTCGCTGCGGTTGAAAAGATCGCGACTGGGAGTGTCGTGCAGGTACACCATGTGTTCATTGGGAAACATGATCTTGACGCGGCCGAGGGAATTATCCGGCCCCGGTCGCTGGCGAATCATGTAGGGGAAGCCCTGGTGCGGGTAGAGCGACCAGTCCACGGTATTTGGGTTCACTTCCACCCCGTCCCTGGTCAACACCTGCATGTGCTTGCGCTTCAGGTAATCGCGATCACTCCTGATGGCGGGTAATACATCCCGTTTCAGTATGGTCGGCGGTACCGTCCAGGTGGGGTTGAATTCAATGTAGGTGATGGTGTCGCTGAACAACGGCGTGCTGCGGTAGGGCTTGCCCACGACCGCGCGACCCCGGAACAGGCGCTGGCCATCGCGCAACAGCGACACCTCGAATCCGGCGACGTCCACCACCACCGCCGTGGCCGGGATATCCCGCAGTATCCGGGCCCGCTCGAGGTTCACCCGGATCTGGCCGACCCGCCGATCTACCGGCACATTCATCGCCGCCAGCGTCTGCTTGCCGACGATGCCGTCTGCATCGAGCCGGTAGCGGCGCTGGAAGCGGGCAACCGCCTGTCGCAGGCCCGCGTCAAACAGCTCGGGATCGGCCGCGGCGGCGGCTTCCTCGTCTCCCTCCGCCTGCAGGCGGCGGCGCAACTGCGCCACCCTGGGGCTGCTGTCACCCTCGCGCAGGGTCGGCCCCTCGGCAATACTGCCCCAGCCGCCCGCAGCGGCGATCTCGCGGTACCTGGCCAGGGCGAGCACCAGGTACTTGTACATAGGGTTGGCGGGCTTGAGCTTGTCCAAGCCCGTGCCGATACCGCCGTGCGCAATCACCTCGCCCAGCCAGGCCACCGGGTCTATATCGGGCAGGACAACTCCGAAATTCCAGGACGCCGCATACTCGCTGGGGTCTACCTTGCCCAGGGCATAATGGTAGGTGAGGCGCACCAGGCTGTCCGTGAGTAACAGGTCCCGGCTTGCGACATCGAGGGTGAGGCTACCTTCCAGCAAGCCCCTGACCTGGTCCTGGTGGTAGTCCCGCCCGCTCATTCCCTCGCGCCAGGCCTGCTCGATCGCCGCCGCCAGTTCGCTCACCGCCTCCTGCCGGGTCCAGGCCGGCCGCCAGCCCGCGCGCTGGTAAAATTCCCGGGTGACGGCCAGGTCATAGACCGTGGCGCCGGCGACGTCGAGCCGGCCCTGGGACGACAACTGCTGCAACAGCGGCTGCAGGGATTCCTGCGCGTGCACGGCGGGCGCAGGGAGCACCAGCAGACAGCAGAGCCAGCAGAGTCCGGCCAGTTTAAGTCTCTGGTTGAATAGTTCCCCTGTAACGCGCACTGAATCCCCTGAATGTCATCCCCGGACTGCATATTCTGGCCGGCAGCAAACCCCTGCCAAAAAAAGAGGCGGCCCTGAGGCCGCCTCCTTTTGCACAGCGCATAGCCTACTGGAAATTGTAGCGCGCTGTCATGCCGAAAATACGCTCCGGGATGGTGTTGGTCTGAGTGTAGGAACCGCCACTGACGGCGATATCGTAGGCGTCCGGGCCCTGCTGGAATATCACGGCGTCCTCGTCGGTCAGGTTCTTGGCCCAGGCCGACAGGTCCCAGCGCTGGTCGCTGGCGCGCCAGCCCACGAAGGCATCCAGGATCTGGTAGGACTCGAATTCCTCCGCCACGTTATACGTTCCGGCCGAAGCCTCGGTATTGATGCGATCGTCGGTGTACTTGAACAGGCCGCGCACATAGACCTCGGTGGAACCTGACAGCGGGAAGAAATACTCGGAATTCAGGGAGAAGGACCACTCCGGCTCGCCGCCCAGGGGCTCGCCGTCGATATCGCAGCTGCCCAGCACCTCGCCGGGCTCGCGTATGTTACAGGGCTGGGAGGCGCCGTCCCATTCACCCTTGCTGTAGCTCAGGGTGCCGCCCGCGTTCCAGGTTTCCGTCAGCAGCACCTGGCCGTCCACTTCCACGCCCCAGATATTGGCATCGCCGTTGAACACGATACCACCGGGAAGATCCACCGGCCTGCCCTGGTCGTTGAGCACCTGTACCCCGCGCACGAAACCCAGGTAGCCGTCGAAGGCCTGGTAGTACAGCGCCGTATTCAGGGTGGCCCGGCCCTCCCAGAAGCGGCTCTTGGAGCCGACTTCAAAGGCGTCACTGGTCTCCTCCTCGTACAGCAGGTCTTCCACCCCGTTGGGCAGGAACTCGATATCCGGGCTGGGTACGATCGAGATGCCGCCGGGGCGATAGCCGCGGTTATAGGAGACATAGAGATTGGTGTCATCGCGCCAGTCCCAGCGCAATGCCGCGGAGCCGGTAACTGCACTATCGGAGTCCGATTCCTGGTCATCGGGGATGCCCTCGATAGGGAAATTGGCGGCAAAACCCCGCTCGATCTGGTCCCTGAACCCTTCCAGCGAAGGAGGCACCCAGGTCAACCCGCCAAAATTGATATCGGCGCGGCGATAAAGGTCGTAATCCGTCCAGCGCAAACCCGCCTCCAGTTGCAGGGTATCCGTCAGGTTGAAGGTATTGAAGGTGAAGACCGCAAAATTATTGCTGTTGACGGGTAGTTTTCCCGTGGTGCGAAAACCCAGGCCGGAGACATCGATCCGCACGCCGTTCTGTTCAAATGTTGTCGTGGTGTTCTGGTCCTGGTAGTACAGGCCTACCATGTAGTTCCAGAAAGCATTGTCCATCGACGCAAGCCGCAATTCGTAGGACCAACTTTCAGCAGCAGTCTCTGGCGCCTGGAAGGTGGGCGCCTCGGTGTTGATGTACTGCAGTGAATAGGCCCGGTCCGTGTCATTCTGGGCGGGCTTGTTCGAATCCTGGTAAGCGATAATACCCGTCAGCTGGTGGTTCATGACCTCCCAGTCGGTGATCAGGTTCACCAGGGTGGCGTCGAAGTCGGCGTAATCGTCGCTGGGCGCCAGCGCCTTGCGGTCATCCGGCTTGAGGGTGGGGCGATTGGCCGGGTCGTGCAGGTCAGTACCGCTCATGGCCAGGGGATTATCGTTGGTACGGTCCAGGTACTGGTAGATCAGCTGGGTCTCGAGGGTGTCCATTGGCTGCCAAATGGTACTCAGGCGGCCGGAATAGGCCTCGGCCTCCTGGTCGTCGAAGCCGGTGGAGAGGTTCTCGATGTCGCCGCCGTTGTTGAAGTCGTACACGCCCGCGACCCGGACCCCGAGGACACCGTCGATCAGCGGCGCGCCGTAGGCGGCCTGAGTGTTATAGCCGTCGTTATCCGACACCGAGCCCTGCACGAAGCCACTGGCCTCATCCAGGCTGGCACGCCGGGTGATGATGTTGATGGCGCCGCCCGGGGAGGTTCTACCCTGCAGCGTGCCCTGGGGGCCGCGCAGGATTTCAATCCGCTCCAGGTCGTACATCTGGTTGAAGGCGGTATCCGATCGCACCACGGCATCGTTCCAGTACACGTCAACCGCGGACGAGACACCCGCTTCCGGGTCGATGCTCACACCGCGCATGGAAATGGTGTTGGTGCGCGCGTTCGGCTGCGCCAGGGTCAGGCCGGCGGTCTGCTGCTGCAGCGCGTTGAAGTCGAAGGCGGCGAAGCGCTCGATGCTGTCGCCGCTGACCACGTTCACGGTGGCGGCAATATCCCGCACGTTCTCGGTCCGCTTCTGGGCCGTTACCACCACTTCCTCCAGTACCAGGCCCTGTGCCCAGGTCGGCAGGGCTGCGAGGGCAAGGGCTGCGGCGATGGCGGTCTTAACCGGGAAAACTGTGTTTTTATGTTGCGACATCATGAGGTTACCTTCTGTTGTGGCCCCAGGTTCACATCCCGCGGAGGATGTACCAGGAGCGTGTTTATAATTATCAACGCTACAGGGCCCTTCAATCGGCCCGGTAGCCGCGACGGTATCATACCCGCTACAGGCCACGATTACTCACCGACCGGGTATATATACATGACCAGAACAGCGAATTAACAGCGAAGAATCGTGCCAATTTTACCAACTTTGCCAGTGCCCCGGGGCAGCGTTCAGCGGTAGCTGCCGGGTGACTGCCCGGTCCACTTCTTGAAGGAGCGGTGAAAGGCGCTGGGGTCGCTGAAACCGGTCTGTTCGGCTACCTCGCTCACCGTGAACCCATCCCTGCTCAGCAGGCTGATGGCGACATCGCGGCGGGCGTTGTCCTTGATGCGCTGGTAGGACGTGCCCTCCCGCTCGAGGCGCCGGCGCAGGGTCCTGGCCGACATGTGCAGCAGCTGCGTCAGCTCCTCGAAGCTGGGCAGCTCCCGGCGGAACTCGTCCCCCAGTATCTCC
>JBFZEF010000298.1:0-13231 GCA_041307045.1 Halioglobus sp. | reverse complement strand
TGGGCGAGGGAGTCAGTGATCCCGAAGAACCCAGCCGGTTTTTGCTACGGCCCTCCGATCTGGGCAAGTACCTGTTGTACGACCAGCGGAAAATTTACCTGGCTTCTGATGGGCAGCAGTTGCTATCCAGGGGGTGGCTCGCCTCCGATACCAACATGGTCAACGGCGAAGTGGTGGTGACCGACCGGCTGCAATCCGAAGGTGAATGGCAGTTGCTGGCCGCCGCCAATCAGCAGTTCCTGCTGAAACATATCAAAACCGACACCTATATCGGCGCGGACGGCACCATGGTCGATGAAGCCAATGCGGCCAAGCTGTCATTCGTCGAGCAAACCGATTGCGCGGCCTTCCCGGAGCTGTCCCTCGATGCCACCGGTGAGGTGAGCGTCACCGAGTTTGAAGACGGTTCGGTATTCGGTTTCGTCGAAACGCACTCCCACCTCTTCACCAATTATGGTTTTGGCGGCGGCGGTGTCTTTCACGGTGCGCCATTCCATCCTCTGGGCGTGGAACATGCTTTGCCCGACTGCGAGCTGTCCCACGGTGTCGATGGCCGCAAGGATTTCATGGGCTCGGCGTTCAACGGGGGCGTGGGTGATTTCAACGACCTGTTGCCGGCGATTCTGGCCGGTGAGCTGCCACAGAAGGACCACGACACCCAGGGCTATCCGCAGTTCACCTCGTGGCCGGCCGCGCCATTCAGCGCCACTCACCAGGTGCAGTATTACAAGTGGCTGGAGCGCGCCTACCTGTCCGGGCTGCGCCTGCTGGTGCAACATGCCACCACCAACCAGGTCCTGTGCCAAATGGTCACGGGTATCGGCGCCAACCCCAAGCGCTACGACTGCAACGACATGATCGCCGTGGACCGGATACTGGAATCCACCTATGCCATGGAGCGCTACATCGATGCGATGTCCGGCGGCCCGGGCCGAGGCTGGTTCCGCATAGTGTTCAGCCCGGAGGAAGGGCGCGAGCAAATCAGGGCTGGCAAGCTGGCGGTAGTGCTGGGCATTGAAACCTCAGACCTGTTCGACTGCTTCCTCGTACCCTTCGGCGAGTTTGGCAGGTGCACAGAGGCCGACGTGCTGGCAAAGCTGGACGAGTACCACGCACAGGGCGTGCGGGTACTTTTCCCGGTGCACAAGTTCGACAACGCTTTTTCCGCCGGGGACGGCGACCGGCGCGTGAGCGATATCGGCAATTTCGCCCATACCGGTCACTACTCCAACTTTGTGCAGTGCCCCGAGGAGCTGCTCACCTTTCCCGGCGGCTTCGACGACGGCGGCCTGAATTTCGCCAACCTCAACCAGCCGCGCGACGTTTGCGATTCGCCGCCGCCATTCGATCTGAGCGGCTTCGACGCCAATCCCTTCGGCACCCTGTTGCCGTATACAGGTCTGCTCGGCGGCGGGCCGCTGGTGGGCGAATACTGCCAGAACCACGGGCTGACGGATCTGGGTGAATTTCTCATGCGCGAAATGATGAAGCGCGGCATGGTGATAGAGGTCGACCACATGCCCAGGAAGAGCTACAAGCGCGCCTACGAAATCCTGGAGGACAATGATTACCCCGCCGTGGGCAGCCACGGCCGCAATAACAATGGCAGACTTTACCAGTTGGGCGGCATGTCGAAATTCAACTTCGGCCGCTGCCGCTCGCAGGACGAGCCAGCCACCATGGACGACAGTTTGCAGAACCGCGTCGCGCTGATGCGCGAGGTGGGCGCCTTCGAGGCCGAGGGTTTTGGTTTCGACCTGAACGGGTTTGCCGGTGCGCCGGGGCCGCGCTTTGGTGAGAACAGCAACTGTGCTGACCCGCAAACCGATGCCGGTATCACCTATCCCTTCACCTCCTATGCCGGTGATATCACACTGGAGCGACCGGTTGTGGGTCAGCGCACGCTGGACTTCAACACCGAGGGCATGGTGCACCTCGGGCTGGTCGCGGAACTGATCGAAGATGCCCGTCGCGACGGCGTCACCGACGAGGAACTCGAGCCGCTGTTCAGGTCCGCCGAGGGCTACCTGCGTTTGTGGGAGAAGTCTGAACGCCGCGGCGCTGAATTGAGGATGTAGGCGTCGGCTAAGCCCAAATGCTGGTTGAAATGGAAGACAGTATCTATACTCTTCATCGCCACGGAAAGTAACGCTGAACTCCCGCGAGAGGATCTTCCCCTATGTCCAGACCCACTTCATCCAGAGTCCTTGTCCCGCTACTGCTCCTGACCACGGTACTGCTTTCCGGTTGCGGCTACAACGCGATGCAGGGTGGCGATGAGGGGGTCAAGGCCGCCTGGGCCGAGGTGCTCAACCAGTACAAGCGCCGCGCCGACCTGATCCCCAACCTCGTCAAGACGGTCGAGGGCTTCGCCCAGCAGGAGCGTGATGTGCTGATCCAGGTCACCGAGGCGCGCTCTCGGGTGGGTTCGGTGCAGGCTACCCCGGAGACGCTGAACGACCCGGCCACATTCCAGAAATTCCAGGATGCGCAGGGCCAGCTGTCCGGCGCCCTGTCCCGTCTGATGGTGGTCGTCGAGAAATACCCGGAACTGAAATCGGACCAGAATTTCCGTGATCTACAGGCCCAGCTCGAGGGCACCGAGAACCGCATCACGGTGGCGCGCAATCGCTTCATCGAGGCCACCCGGGAATACAACACCCTGTTGCGGACCTTCCCGAATAACCTGACGGCCATGCTTTTCGGTTACGAGGTCAAGCCGACCTTCACGGTCGAGAACGAGGCCGAGATCAGCAAGCCGCCGGAAGTGAATTTCGGCAAGCAAGGTTGAGTTGATGGCAATTTCCCGGCTGCTGCGCCTGGTGGCCGCAGTCCTCCTGCTTTGGTCCGGTGCGTTACTGGCCCAGCAGCTGGTGGCGGTGCCGTCGCTGACCGCCCGCGTCACTGATCTCACCGGGACTCTCTCCGCCACCGAGAAAGCGGCGCTCGACAGTCGACTGGCGGATCTGGAAACGCGCAAGGGCAGCCAGATTGCAGTTCTCATCGTGCCCACGGTACAGCCCGAGGCGATCGAGCAGTTTTCCATGCGCGTGGCCGAGAGCTGGCAGCTCGGTCGCAAAGGCGTCGATGATGGCATTCTTCTGCTGGTGGCGAAGAATGATCGAGAGGTGCGTATCGAGGTCGGCTACGGTCTTGAAGGGGTGATCCCTGACGCTACCGCGAACCGGGTCATCGATGAATTCATCCTTCCGCGCTTCCGGGAGTCGGACTACGCCGGAGGCATTACTGCCGGCGTTAACCGTCTCATCGCGCTGGTAGAGGGTGAGCCGCTGCCGGAACCGCAACGTGCACGCTCTCCCGCTGTGGGGACTGACAGCCTGTTGCCGTTCGTCTTCATTCTGTCCCTGTTGGTCGGCGGCTTGCTCCGGCGTCTGCTCGGGCAGTTTCCGGGTGCTATGGCCACTGGACTCCTCGCTGGCGCAGTCACCTGGTTGCTCGTCGGTGTCCTCGGTCTGACGCTGTTGATGGCGTTGGTGGGTTTTTTTGTGGGGCTGACAGGGGGTGGCGGTGGGCGCTGGTCCAGTCATTCCCGTGGCGGCCTCGGCGGCGGATTTGGCGGCGGATTCGGTGGGGGCTCTGGTGGCGGCTTCGGCGGGGGTGGCGGCGGATTTGGAGGCGGCGGTGCCTCCGGTCGCTGGTAATCGTCGAATGCTACCCCGCTGGCTGCAACATCTGACCACTACACCGCTGGCATTACGGCGGTGTTTCCCGCCGGCTGCGCTCGCGGCGATCGATGCCGCCTGTGCGGCATCGGAGCGGCATCACCGCGCGGAGATTCGCTGCGCCGTGGAAACAACCCTGTCGATCCGCCACCTGTTCAGGCGCATAGACAGTGCAGCTCGGGCCAGGGAGGTATTTTCCCTGCTGCATATGTGGGACACGGCCGAGAACAATGGCGTACTACTTTACGTGCTTCTGGCGGAACGAAAAATCGAGATAGTCGCGGACCGTGGTTTCTCCCATCTTGTTACCCCTGTCGAATGGGAAAGTATCTGCGCAGAGATGGAAGAGGCGTTCGCGGCGGGTCGCTACGAGGCAGGAACGCTGGATGCACTGGAACAGATCAGCGCACTGGCGCGCCGCCACTTTCCTGCCCACAGCAGCGATCGAAACGAGTTACCGGACTCGACGGTCCTGTTGTAATCCGGGTTTGAAAACATAACGCGTCAAGGACGAAGAAAAAAGTATATGCAGTCTTTAGAGCAGCAAGCTGTCAGCTGCCCCTATTGTGGAGAAGTCATCGACGTGCTGATAGATCACCAGGACGCCGGGGATCAGTATATTGAAGATTGCCAGGTGTGCTGTAGACCAATCACCTTTAGTGTGTCGGTAGATCCATCGGGTCATTTATCTGTATCGGTGCGAGATGAAAATGATGCGTACTGATATGACCGGGCCGACCATCAACCGACGTTACCCGCTCCGGGCCTTTGCTGCGGGCGCGCGCTGGCTCGCGAACCCGGTGTCCGAGGCCGGCGCCAAGCAGGTGCCTCGTATACACCTCTACGCGAACGGCCCCGAGATGTTGGCCGAAGTGGAGCGGATGCGTACGCACCCGACCGGCAAGCGCATTCTGGAGGACCGCCCCGATCTGGCGGCGGCTCTCTCGAAGTCAGCCGCGCTTGCCGCCCTTCCGGCCGGCAGCCTTGGGCGGACTTTCCACGATTCCATTAATATGCCCGGTGGTATTCCAGGCTACCTGCTGGCGGGCCTTATCTATCGCGATGGTTTCTTCGACAGCTATGACATGCCAGACGATGCGCGTTACGCTATCGAGCGTACTCGCTGTCTGCACGACCTGTTCCATGTGCTCACGGGGTACGGGACGGATTTGGCGGGCGAGGGGCTGCTCATTTATTTCCAGAATGCATACCGGCAGACGAGCGGGTTCACGCGCGCCGCGCTCTCGTCCCAGGGGCTGGGGCCGCTACTCTTCCTGCGTCCCCACGTGGGCCAGCGTCGCTGGCGTGAACTCCTGCGCGAGGCACACTCGCGCGGCACGACCGCACGGGAGCGACAGCCCCCGATGTACGTATACTGGGAGGAACTGCTGCCGCGTCCGCTGGCTGAAGTGCGCGAGGAGCTGGCGATTGTCCCCTTTGAGGAGGATACCTCCGACTGGCTGTCGAAGAGCTGGCTGGCTCGACGCGCGGCG
This sequence comes from Halioglobus sp., assembly GCA_041307045.1. GTDB lineage: Bacteria > Pseudomonadota > Gammaproteobacteria > Pseudomonadales > Halieaceae > JARRPM01. Next base: position 8,055 of record JBFZEF010000298.1, on the reverse strand, counting down.
ACGGGTTTCGGGGCGTACACCCGCGAGGCGCAACAAGCTCAACTGACGCGCCGTATCGTGGAGGCCGGCGTGGACTTCCGCAATCTTATGCGAGCAACGCCTGAGCGCGCCGCTGCACTGCGTCGACTGGTTGCCGCCGGCGCCGATGACGCGTCGATCCGGGCGGCTGCTGCTGGCCTGGCGTTGCAGCAGGGCAATCCAGGCCGATAGGGCGCACCGCGGATTTAGAAGTCGTATCTCAGGGTAAGCCCGTAGGTGCGCGGCGGGGCGAGGAAATAGGCGTCCACACCCGATAGCGGCAGGGTCTCCGCCGTCAAGCTCGCATAGGCATCATCGGTGAGGTTCTTCGCCCAGAGCGAAACGTTCCAGTGGTCATCACGCCAGCCTGCCCGCAGATTAACGTTGGTCCGTTCCTGCATGTCTTTTTCCTCGGTCTGCGCCGAGGCGTTGGTGAGATGATCATCCATATAGCTGTAGTCTGCCCGGGTATACAGGTAGCCAGCCGCCCAGGGGTACACCAGTGTGGCGGAGAGTGTCCCGCTGTACTCGGCGGTGAATGGCAATTCAAGGCCCTTGTCAGGCCCTGAGGTTATCTCCCTCTTGTCCATGTACAGCAACCCGGCGGTAAGGGTCAGGTTGGGCAGGGGTAGCCCCTCGATATTGAGATCAAGCCCCGCGGTTTCGACATCCCCCTGGTTGGAAACGCGCGTGCCGATACCCGTCTCGAGCTGCTGTTGGACCTGGTAGTCGCCTATCTGGGTATAGAAAATGGATGCATTAGTGCGCAGTCGGGAATCAAGCAAGGTGGATTTAACGCCTGCCTCGTAACTGATAGTGGTCTCATCATCAAACTCTCGCTCGGCGGCCGTCCCATTGACGGTGTTGAAGCCGCCGGATTTGGAACCTGTAGCCATGCTGGCAAAGACCATGGTTTCGACAAGTAGATCGTAGCTGGTATTAAGCAGCCAATTGATATCGTCAGTGTCACGCGTAAAGTCATCGTCTATGGGCGTGGTGACACTGGTCAGTAGTGATCGCCCGGTCAGCCCGGCAGAGGGCGCGGTAGAATCAACAGCAACCAACAGGTCGGCGTCCTTCTGCTCATAGGTCCAGCGCAGCCCGCCGGTGACTCGCCAGCGATCGGTCAGGTCATAGGTCGACTGCCCGAATACGGCGACATTCTGGGTATCGAGTTTTACCCTGGCGCGTATGTAGTCACCTGGTCGCGCGACCAACACCAAAGGAATTCCCGGCGGCAGCAGACCGCCCAGATCTTCCTGCTGGCTGCCAATGGTAATGATATCTTCCCCGAGGAAAGTCCACGGCTGGTTGTCACCGCCCCGTGTTGTCGACTGGTAATAGAAGAGCCCGAGCTGATAGTTTAATCGGTCACTCGCATCGGAGGCGTAGCGCAGCTCCTGGGAGAGTGAGTCGCCGGCGCTCACCCCCTGGTACTGATAGATGACATCCAGCTGCGACAAGTCCACGTCGCGGGTAGCAGTGCCATCGGATTCGCCCCATGCGGTGATGGATTTCAGCGCACCTGCCGCCTGCTCGTGGTCCACTACCAGGGACAGTGAGTCTGTTGTCACCTTGAAGTCGCCATCGAGATCGGTGGCAATTTCATAGTCATAGGGATCATTCTTGTCGATTGGCAGGCCGCGCGCTGCCAGCTCGGCGTTGACGGATGCGCTTTGTACCGCATCCGCACCGCAGCAGGCGGTATCGCGATCGACGCGGCTGCCGGTCAGCAGGAAGGCGAGCGTGTCTGATGGCTCATACAGCAGTTTGCCAATCACGTACCAGTCATCGGCGCCGTTCAGATCTTCGCCGCCACTGTTGTCGAAGTACCCATCCTGCCGATGCACATTTCCGGTGAGGCGGTAGGCGATGGTGTCAGACAGGGGGCCGCTGGCCGCCGCCGTCATTCTACCGAGGTCGTAGTCCCCCACCGTCGATTCCACATATCCTTCAAAGTCCTCGGGGTTGGGTCGTTTGGTGAAAATGCTGATGGCCCCGGCGTTGGTGTTCTTGCCGTACAGCGTGCCCTGCGGTCCGTTCAGCACTTCTATACGCTCAATATCGTTGAGGTCCGACATGCCCAGCCCGGAGCGACTGAGATAGACATCGTCGATAAAAAGGCCAACCGAGGGTTCCAGCGCGATATCCGATTGCGATGTGCCGATGCCGCGGACCCTGAACGCCGCGGTGAACGGTGTTATGTTGGTGCTGATGGTCAAACTGGGCGTCAGTATGGCGATGTCATTGGCGCTTTGAATGCCCGCTTGCTGGATGACCTCGGCGCTGAAGGCGTTCACCATGATCGGAACGTCCTGCAAACTCTCGACACGCCGGGTGGCGGTAACGATCACCTCCTCCAGCGCGGCGGGTTGTGCATTCGCCGACAGTGATGTGCCTGCGCCGGGTATGGCCAACAGCGCCGCAAATGCGCCAGCGCGTGCGGCTTTCCTCACCGCGCGTTACCACCATGGGTGGCCAGCAGGACGATTAAAAGCAGGATGATCCCGGTCATGATCACGGTATCGAGAATACCGAGGGTATGGTCTTCTTCAAGGAGTGAGGAGAGCGTGTAAAAGGTGGGGAAAAGAAACAGCAGCAGCAGCATATTGGATACAGTGAACTGCAGCGGCAGCTCCGGGTGAGCAGGGTTCAGGAATGTTTGATACAGAGCGATGCAGAGCAGGGTGTAGGGCAACACCAGGAACATCACCTGGGTGATGCCGCCGAACGCATTTGCCAGGGCGATGCCGTATTCCCGTTTTCTGTGCGACTGCCAGAGGATGACGTACTCACTCATGCCGGCGAACAGGGCCAGTATCAGGGCCGTCAGTATCGGGTTGAAATGCAGTTCACTCAACATGGTATCCGCGAACAGGGAAACCTGGTGTCCGCCAATGAATGCTCCCATTGCGCCGGCAAAAAACAGCAGGGCGATCAACCTGAGGGAAGTGGGCCTGATATTTTCATACACGCTGTCCAGGCGCTGCTCTATGTCGCTACTGGACATATCCAGATTTTCCCTGACCTCCTCCTCCTCCTCGGCATAACTGCTGACCAGTTTGTAGACATACACGCCAAAGATGCATAACAGAATGAGGCTGACGAAGACAAGATCAATGGCATCGAAGGTGTCCTTTTCCTGCCCCGAGGAGCTGAAGGTCAGCATGACCAGGCCCAGTATCAGCCCCATGGACGCGCCCGCGATCAAAATCTGGGTGCCGGCTTCCGTGATCGGTACCGGCATCAGGTACTTCCCGTACTTATCCTTGGGCAGGAAGTAGGAATAGAGGCTGAATACCAGCGCGTTGTTGTAGATGGTGATGAGCGCGATCACGAACGCGGTTAACGGACTTACCGGTATGATAAAGGCGATGACCACCAGTTCCGGAGTGGTGGAGAGAATCTCCGCCACGGTGCCGGCGGTGTAATGATTCCAGTGCAGGCGGGCCGCCAGTCGCTCCGTTGCGGTCACCAGTATCTCGCAGGCCGCCATGAGGACGACCAAACCTCCGGTCAGTTGTAGCATTGCGATCAGTAATGGCGGGATTGCCGGTAAGGTCGAGACTACGAGAAACTGCGCGCCGCAGAGCGCGAAGCCGATGGCCAGACGTACGAGCCAGGGTGGTGCGGCGGGAAAACGGTAGATTGTGCCCAGCTTGGAGATCGAGAGCCGGTCCGGGTCTATACCGCTTTTCCTCAGCGCCTCGTCGACATAGGGCGCGGTCTCGGGCAGACCCGCTGTGGCGACTTTACTCTTGTGTCGATTATCTGACATGGCTAGGGGGCCTGGGCATCGATTATGCGCAATTCGTCCATCGATCAGCAGAGTAACCAATCCAGCGGCCTGGCGCGACCTTTCACGGCGTTCGCAGCCGGTATCCGCTTTTTTTAGGGTGTCATCAGACTGGCAAGGCGCTGCGCGGAGCCAACTTCACCTGTTATCTTGACCGCACCGTCAAGAATGGCCTGGTTCAATGGCAACAGTCCCGCAGCAATTTTATCAAGGGTAGCCCGGTCTAATTCCATAGTTGAGGTCGCTTGTGCATTTGGCGTATCGGAAACCTGCACAATGCCCTCAACCAGCGTAAACCCGAAAGTTGCATCGTTCGTTACGCTGAAATTCAATGCCAGGTGCTCCTCCAGAGCATCGGTATGCCGCAGCTGTAAAGTGAGAAATTGCATTACCTGCATGGTCTGCAGATGCTTGTACTTGCCCTGAAGTATTTGACCAACCAGCACGGACCAGGGCTGGTCCACCGCGTCGGCCAGTGCATAATGCCGCTCGTTGGCGGACTGGGTGGAATAGGCAAGTCCTACCAGAGCCTGCCGTTGCAGGTCACTGGCGGGCTGATCATCGGGGTTCACCGCCAACAGGTAATTTGTGAGGGTGATAGCCCAGCGCGGATCATCGCTTTTAAAGGCTGCCTGGGCTTCGGCGAATACCCTGTCGCGGCCGCCCATCAGTTTCACCAGGCGGGGAATCTCCACGCTATCGGTCCAGCGCGTCAAGGAGTTGGTGTCGGTAACCCAGCCGGTTTTCATCACATAGGCGCCCCGCAGTATCCAATCCAGGCGATGGTAGAAGGCCTGCAGGTACGGGTCTTCGGCCAGTCGTTTGGGTAGCCTGTAGTTGTCAATTACCTCGTCGGCACTCCAACCAAGATTGGCGGCCCGGTTCATGTAGTCCTCGGTGAAAATAGCCAGGTCGCGCGCATTCTGCAGTCGTTGGCGCACATTGTCCCTGCCCGAAGTGACGATACCGTGGCCACTTACGAGGTGTTCTGTTTCCGGAAAGTGTTCAAGCAGCCTGGTGATGGATTCCCTGTAGCCGTTAATGGTGCGGCCGGGCTCCCAGCGTGCGCTCATGAAGGGCACGAAGGTGCCATCCAGAATGTCACCGATGAATAGCACCCTGTCCTGTTTCAGATAAACTGCCATGTTCTCTGCCAGATCGCCCGGCGTGTTGAGGAAGACAAAGTCCAATCCTCCAAGTCTGTGGTTCTCCAGGTCCTGCCTGATTTCGTGATTGACTGGCAGACCCTCCTGCATAACCCCCATCTTGACAGGCCCTCCAAGTCCGGAGTTCATGGTGCCGGCCATCCCGTGTGGGAGAAATGCGCCCATCTGTGAAAGTCCACGGCGAAGGAACATGGCAGACAGGGGGCCGCTCTCGTACTGCAGATTTCGATCCCAGCCACGCGGTCCGTACACCGGCAGCGCAGAGGGGGATTTGACGTCCTTTAGCAACGCATTGGTGGCGTATACGTGATCGCCATGAGTGTGGGTGTATATGACGGCAGCGAGCGCTGTTAACCCCGTCTCCTTCTGCGCCTCTGCAAAAACCGGCCCCGTCTGGTTGATAAACCACCCAGTGTCCACCGCTACCAAGCCGTCATCGGTCTTCACGAAGCTGTACACGGAATACTCACCCACTCGAACAATGACATGGGGTGAAATTGCCTGCAGTGTCTTCGGCTCAAACTTTTTTTGGTGCTCGATCAGCCGAGGGTCGGCACCAGGCTCAATGCCGCCTGCTGCTGCAATAGTCGCCAGCTTGCGATCATTGGCGTCTATCAACTGCTGCACCTTGCCCTGTTGTTGGGTCATCGCGGTCTGGCTGAAAAGAACGAGCGAGGCAAGGACAACGGGAAGCATGTTTAACTTTCTTATCATCATTTCGAACCTCTGGTTGATCAAGGTATTCGAGCAGACCTGCAATCAGGATCACGCAGCGTACAACTGGCAAAAACCGGCCTTCAACTCCGAGCATAGCTGAGCTGCCTGATGGCGGCAATGAGCCGACGCGTTGGCGCTCCCCTGTCACCTTTTCCCCAGTGATTGGCACCAAAGCCTGTGTTTTAACCACCCTCTCGCATTACAATCGTCTGCCACCTGACCCCGGCTTCACAGGAAACCTGCCCATGTCACTGGATTTTGACAGCGCCCGCCTGCCCAACCCCCACCTGCGGCCCGAGCACGAGGCCTGGCGCACCCAGCTGCGCCGTTTTATCGACACCGAAATCATGCCCCACGCCGAGAGCTGGGACGAGGCCGGCCACATTCCCATCGAGCTGTGGCCGAAGGCGGCAGCGGTGGGGCTTTTGGGCCTGGGCTACCCGGAGGAGTTCGGCGGCACGAAGGAGGGCATCGATGTCTGGCATTCCTGGATTGCCAATGAGGAGCTGGCGCGGATCGGGGTGGGCGGTATCCCCGCCAGCCTGATGGTGCACGGCATCGGCCTGCCGCCAGTGATCAACTGGGGCAGCCAGGCGCTCAAGGAATTGGTGGCGCCGCCGGTGCTGGCGGGCACCAAACATATTTCCCTGGGCATCACCGAGCCCGGCGGCGGTTCCGACGTGGCCCAGCTGGCCACCACGGCGGTGCGCGACGGCGACCACTATGTGGTGAACGGCTCCAAGACCTACATCACCGGCGGTATGCGCGCCAACTGGGTATCCACTGCGGTGCGCACCGGCGGCGCCGGCGCGGGCGGCGTGTCGATGCTGTTGATACCCACCGCTGCGGCGGGTTTCAGCCGCACCGCGCTGGACAAGAAGCAGGGCTGGTGGGCCTCCGACACCGCCACGCTGTACTTCGACAATGTGCGGGTGCCGGTGACCAACCTCATCGGCGAGGAGAACAAGGGCTTCCTGGTGATCATGACCAATTTCAACGCCGAGCGCATGGCTATGGCGGCGGGCATGGAGGCCCTGGGTCGGGTCTGCCTGGAGGAGGCGGTAGCCTGGGCCCGGGAGCGCAGGACCTTCGGCAAGCGCCTGGCGGATCACCAGGTGATCCGCCACAAGATCGCCCAGATGAAGCAGAAGCTGAATGCCACCCAGGCCTATATCCGGATCTGCTACGAGTCCATCGTGGCGGGCAATGCCAACCCCGGGGATATCGCCCTGCTCAAGGTGCAGGCCAGCGAGACCATGGAGTTCTGCGCCCGCGAGGCCATGCAGATTCTCGGCGGTATCGGCTATATGCGTGGCAGCCGGGTGGAGCGCATCTACCGGGAAGTACGGGTAAACGCCATCGGCGGCGGCTCGGAGGAGATCATGCGCGATCTCGCGGCGCGGCAGTATGGGCTTTGACGGAAAAGGACGATAAAGCGATGAGCATCAGCGAACAGGAACTGAACGATTTTCGCGCCCAGGTCAGCGCCTGGATGCGGGACAACCAGCCCGCCGACCCGGGTTTCCTGCTGCCCCAGACCTTTATGGAAGTGGGAGACGAGCGCCAGCTGGAATTCCTGCGGGAGTGGCAGCACAAGGTCTGGTCCGCCGGCTACCTGGGGATGGCCTGGCCGAAGCAGTACGGCGGCGGCGGTATGCCGCGGGTGTTCCAGGCGATCGCCGACCAGGAGATGCGCCGCCACGGGGTGCCGATCTGTTTCAATGTCATCGGCCTCGGCTGGGCCGGACCGCTGATCATCGACATCGGCACTGAAGCCGTGAAAGCCCGTTACCTCAAGGGCATCCTCAGTGCCGAGGATATCTGGTGCCAGGGTTTTTCCGAGCCTGACCACGGCTCTGACCTCGGCAATGCCCAGACCCGCGCGGTGCGCGACGGCGATGAGTACGTGATCAACGGCCAGAAGATCTGGACCACCATGGGCAATTTTGCCAAGTACATGATTTTGCTGGCCCGCACCAATCCGGATGCGGCCCGCAAGTACGACGGCCTGTCCTATTTCCTGGCGCCGATGCATTTACCGGGCATCGAGGCGCGGCCGATCCGCAAGATCACCGGCGAATACGGCTTTACCGAGACCTTTTTCACCGACGCGCGTATCCCCGCGGATTGCCTGATGGGGGAGGAGGGGCAGGGCTGGAAGATCGCCATGCAAACCCTGCAGTACGAGCGCGGCGCCGAGGCCGGGGCCGCCGGGGGTCTGATGATGGTGCGGGTGACCATCGACGACCTCGTCGAGCAGATCCGGGACGTGTGCCGCGACGGTGAACCGGTGCTGCAGGACCCGGTGATGCGCGACCAGCTGGTGCGGCTGATCATGGAGGAGAAGGCGCTGGCCCT
>JBFZEF010000297.1:0-11197 GCA_041307045.1 Halioglobus sp. | reverse complement strand
CATCCTGTTGCGATCCACTCCCTCCAGGTAGAACACCTCGTCGTTGATTTTCTGCAGCATATCCAGGTAGCCGGGGTCGAAAATATCACCGGAGGTATGTTCAACCGCGACCTGGATACTGGTTCCCGCCGCGCCCAGGTCAGAAATGTGTTTCATGAAAGCGCGAATATACGGATGTTCCATCGGGATCATCTTTTCAAAACTGGCATCCGGCCTGAGCCCGGCGGTCTGGTAGGCGAAGAAAACCGTCGCCAGCAGGAAGGCAATGAGGATCGCCGGCCTGAACTGAAAAATTACCCGCTCGAGAAAGACCTCTTCCTCACCCGGATGGTAAGTATGCAGGGGCGCTGCCTGATTTTCCGGTTCAGTTGCCACCGCTTGCCTTCTCCGTCGTCTTGACACCGCCCTGGCCAACCACAACCCATTTCCCATCGACACCCAGGCCGGAACTCAGGCTGAGGCGATCCTCTATCATGGTGCGCTGGAATGTCCGACCCTGGTCGGTGCTGAACAGCACGGTGCCCACGCCGCCCACCAACACGATATCGCCCTGGTCTGTGACATTACCGCCGGCAAGGGTGATGCTGTTGTCACTGACCACCTGTTCCCAGGTCGTGCCGAAGTCGTTGGAGCGGTACAGGTGGCCGCGCAGCCCGAAAACGAAAAGCGTGTCACTTTGTTCGCTGTAGACAGTACCGAACCAGCTGCCATCGTAAAATGGCGGCAAGGTTTCCCAGCTGCCCCCACTGTCCTGTGAGCGAAATATGATTCCGCCCTCACCGGCGATGAATACACGCCCCTTGCCGTCGCCGGTTATGGCGTTGAGGTGGAACTCTTCGGGGTTGTCCAGTTCCTGCGCGGCGCTGTGCCAGTGCTGGCCGCCATCCTCGGTCGCCACCAGGGTGCCGAAGGCGCCCACGGCCCAGCCGCGATTCGCGTCCTGGAACCACACCGCCATCAGGGGGGAGGTGAAGACCGCTTCTTCCAGGGCGAGATCCGCATCGTCCAGCGCCATCCGGGCATCGTCGAGTTCAGGTTCGAGCTGTTCACGGGTTGCCTCATCTGCAATCTCATGACGCTGTTCCAGCTGCAGCAACCGGTGGTGGGCCATTTCCCGCCGTTCGAGATTGGTCTGTTGTTGCACTGCCAGGCCATCGCGCTGGATGCGCCAGTTCTCGCCGCCATCATCGCTGGCCAGGATCAGCCCATCGTGACCCGCCGCCCAACCTCGCCTGGAATCGATAAAGAAGACGCTGGTCAACATCCTGGTGGTGGGCACCCGGGCCTGTTGCCAGTTGGCGCCGCCGTCGTCGGAAAACAGGATATGACCGTATTCCCCCGCTGCCACCAGGCGCTGGCCGGCCGCGGCGATGTCCAACAGCAGTGATTGTGAGGCCAGCGGCATGATCGGCGCATACTGGGAGGGTGCGCCCTTGACCGACCCGGATAGCAAGACCAGGAGGCAGAATGACGCCACTGTAAGCCGCGAGGCTGGTGCTGAATACATGCGCTTTGGCAAACATCCGTTATTGGTTATTGGTAGCCGCAGAGACATTACAGTACAAATCTGCCCCCTCTTAGTTGATCACAGTCAACATGCTGTGCGAAAGCGCGGGTCCGCCCCGATCCCCTCTGGTGGTATAATTTATTTCGGAGTGAATCAGGTCGCCGCTGTTAATGGAGAGCAGGTCTATGGGATATAAGTGGGCATTGCACGCCGTGGCGCTGGCTTTTTGGGCGTTGGTCCTTGTCGGCTGTAGCTCGGTCGCACCGTTGCCGCCAGGCGAAACCTACGATGGCCTGGTGCTGGTGCCCGGATCCCGCTTCGCCACAGTGTACCGGCGCCCCGATGCGGACCTCACCCATTACGACGCCTATGGGCTCGTGCGCTGTGAAGTGGCGTTCAGGAAGAACTGGATGCGGGACCAGAATACTACCCGCTTGGACCTCAGCAGCCGGGTAACCCAGAAAGACGTGGACGAGATCAGGGAGCGGTTGAGCGATGCCTGTGACCAGTCCTTCCGGGAGGCCCTGGAGCGGCCGCCGCCCTACCGCCTGGTGGAGAATTTCAGTGACGGCGAACAGGTGCTCGTCCTGCGCCCGGCGATCATCAACCTGAATATCGCCGCACCGGATATCCGCTCGGCCGGAATCCAGCGCTCCTATACCACCGAGTCCGGCCAGATGACCCTGGTACTGGAATTGCTTGACGGCACCACGGGCCAGATCCTGGTGCGGGTGATCGACCGCCAGCGCGCTGGCGAGAGCGGATTCCTGCAGTGGACCAACAGTGTCACCAACCAGGCGGACGCCAGGCGCATCCTGGGACGCTGGGCGCGCCAGCTGCGCGAGGGCCTGGACGAAGCCACCGGGGGTCCCCGTAAAGGCGGACAGGCAAGTTCACTCCCTGGGGGTTGAGGATTCGGGCATGGCGGCTCGCCGCTGGGCCCGATCGCCGTTGGTATAGTCTCAGCCCGGTGGTGTGTACCAGATAGGGGAACTCCAGGCGCGTTCCTGGAAGACTTTCTGCCGCTCGGCGGCGCAGCAGGCCTCCATGCCCGCGGCGATGGTCGACGGGTCACCACAGTTCACCTTCGCTGCGGCACAGCTGTACTGTTCCCAGCGGCAACTCGGGTTTTCCAGAACCCGGGTGTAATAGAAGGCCTGGGCGGCGGGATCAAACTCATCATCCTCCCATACGCTGCACAACTGGGCGTGGCCCTCGCCGTGCCGCTCACAGCTGTCCAGATCGACGCCCGCGTTGTTGGGGCCGCCGGCCACGTCCAGTACCTGTTCGTGCAACTCCCCGTTCCTGTACCAGCCCTTGACCACCTGGATGCGTTGCAGCTTTGCCCCCGGGTATTCGCTGGTCCCGGGGTCGAACGCCGCCGAGACCAGGAAGCGGGGCCGGGAGGCTGCGGATGGGGCGGCGGGCAGGTCACCCCCCATTGGCACGCCGCCGGCATAAGCCTGCGCCAGCTGGTCGCCGGCATTGCACAGGTCCCCGGGGTAATCCCAGCCCCCGAAAAAGCGCAGCACCGGGCGGGTGCCGCTGGTGGCGTAGGCCTCCCTGCGCTGCATCGCCGCAAACAGGGCGTCCCGGGTGTTTTCCTCGGCCCAGAGTACCGCCAGTCCGCCGGGTCCGTACTCGAGATCATCGACAAAGGTCACCGGCGCGCCGCTGCCTGCGCCCTTGCCCGCTCCGCCATGACCGGGGAAATTCTGTTCCATCACCAGGCCCGGCGCGGCGATGTGGGTATCGGTGCTGCCGATAAACCCGTACTTGAAGCTGTTGACGCCCAATTCGGCCTGTTGCTGCAGGCCCTTTTTCAGGGCGTAGCGCAGGAAATTGCTCGGCTGCGGCAGTTGGGTCACCGGCAGATCCTTCTCATCGACGAAAAGAGTCACAACTTTCATCGCGCCACCGCCCGGTGTCCCGCTGCTCTTGCCGCCAAAGCTGTCGTAGTCCAGCAGTTCGAAATCGCAGAATTCATCACCGGCCCACAGGGCCGTGCGGTTGTCGCACTCGGATGCACCCTTGTGCTGCACGATTTCCGCCAGCGGGTTCCAGCGCGCCCGCCGGGTGGCCTCCTGCGCGGTCACGGGACCCGGCGGAATACTGTTGGTCGTGACCCGGGCGGTTTCAAACATCAAGCCCGCACTGAGGTTGGAATTATGCGGAATCGCCACCGCGTCACAGCCCGGCTGGTCGCGCACGCAGGCCTGCTCCAGGTATTCCCACAACTGCACCTGTGAGGGCGTCTCTATCCAGCCCAGGGCGCGGTCCGGTACCTGCTCATTGCGGAAAATCACGTTGTGGTGCAGGTTCTGGCCCGCGCCGACATTGGCGGTCCACTCGTAGCCTACAAAGCTGGTGAAGCTGCAGTGGCTGCTGCGGTCATAGGCCGCTTCAGCGGCCTGCTGGATATCCTGCCAGGTACTCTTCGCCGCGGCGAAACACTCGCTGCCGGCCTCGCCGCAGAAGCCCCAGCGCTTCTTGCTTCGCATGCCGTGCGCGCCAAAGGTGGCGAAGGACATCCCCGGGAACCAGCGATGGGCGAAGCAAATCGGGTGCCAGTAGCCGGCCATGCCCGGGGTCATGCACATGCGCATCTCCCCGAAGAATTCCGCGTGGTCCGTCACCGCGGCGAAATCCAGGGGGCGGTCGATCTGGACATGGCGCAGCGCCCGATCATCGTCATCGTAAGGCTGGATCCCCATGCGCTGACCTTTGGCAAACTCGTAGGCCTGGGGCGGCTTGTTGCGGGTATCCTGGGAACTGGCGTCGAAGGACCAGGCAGTGTGGATATGGGTGTCGCCGAAGAAAGGCCGGCGCTGGGGAGCGAAGTCAGCGCAGGGTTCGCGCACTTCCGTCACCGCATAGGCTCGCGCCGGGTAGGGCTGCCCGGCATCCGGCACGACTTCGCCCGCTGCCGCCGGGCCGGATGCCGTTACTGCCAGCAGGAGCGCGACCAGTGGGCGCGAGCGATGTGTGAGCCGAAAATCCATGGAACAGTTATCCGTGCAGCCCCTATGAGACGCCCAGCATTCCAGTTTTTGGCTGCTAAGGCAAAGCAACCGGTATCCAGCACTGCACCGGAAATTGAAATCTGCGGGGCCACGGCTCGCCCGCAGTTGCCAAATGCTGGTATCTTCCCGTTTCCGGACAGGCCCCGCCGGCAGGCGTCCAGCTTATGTCCAACCCTCGACCAGGCAATAGTTGGAGGAGCGCTTTTGCGGGAAAACGGGCATCCACTGTGGGACCTTCCGACCCGGCTGTGTCACTGGCTCATCGTCGCCTGTGTGCCTCTGGCCTGGTGGAGCGCCGAAACCGGGAACTTTGAGTTGCACCAGTGGCTGGGCTATACGCTCATCGTGCTGGTGGTCAGCCGGATTATCTGGGGGTTCGTGGGCAGCGCCCACTCGCGCTTCGCGGATTTTCTGGTCGGCCCGGGCCGGATACTGGCCTACCTCAGGGGCGCCGCTGCCGCCAGCGCCGGCCACAATCCGCTGGGCGGCTGGTCCGTCATCGCCCTGCTTACCCTATTGCTGGTGCAGGCAGTGAGTGGCCTCTTCAACAGCGACGACGTGTTCTTCAGCGGGCCACTGTACTATGGCGCCGATGGCGCCCTGCGCGATGCGATGGGGTTGGTGCACGAAGTGGCCTTCTATGCGCTGCTCGGCCTCGTGGCCATGCATATCCTCGCCGTCATGTACCACCAGTTCCGGCGCCGCGAACAGCTGCTGCAGGCCATGGTGCGCGGCCGCGCAAGCGGTCGCAGCGGCCGCGCTGCCCCCGTCCCTGCCGCATGGGCGCTGCTCGTTGTCCTGCTGGTCAGCCTCGCACTGTGGGGCCTGCTCCAGTTGGCGCCGGAACCGCCCCCGATGATGTGGTGAATCAGTACAGGTAATTCTCCGCCTTGTACTCATCGTGGCAGGACTTGCAGGCTTTGCCCGCCGCGCCCACCTGGGCCGCGATCGCCTCCCGGTCGCCGGCCGCAGTCACTTGCTGCAGCTTTTCCAACTCCTTGTTCAGGGAATCCAGCTTGCTGCTGAAGTCCGCCTTGTTCTGCCAGATCTCCGGCTTGGCCCGGGTGGTGCCCTTGTCCGAGCCGTCGGCGAAACCGCGCATCACATCGAGCGTGGACAGGGCGGCCAGGTCGTTCGCCCAGCCTTCCATCTTCGCCTGTTCCCAGGGTATCTCGCCCTTGACGGCCGAGACCATGGGGCCGAAGTTGGAGGCCAGCAGGGCAAACCAGGACTGCCGGTAGGACTGTGGCATCTCCTTGTCATCGAAGTGGGACAGCGCGGGCGGTGCCAGCAGTGCGGCGCTGACAGCGCCAACATAGAGCAGGTGTTTTCGCGGTAGTTTGGGCATGATCGGTACCTTCAGAAGTGGTGGCGGCCTGGATGTGTAAATGGACCGGTTCGAGTGTAGACAGCGATCCACGGCCAGGACAAGTTTATTTTCCAGCGGGGCCACTGCTGGTGTCGTGCAGCGCGACCAATTTATTGAACCTGCAACAGCTTAAGCAATCGGGCTGAACGGAATTCCCGCAGGAGTGCGCTACCATGGCGCCTGGTTTCTGTCGGGGTGTGGGCATGGCTGTGCAGCAGGAGTGGGATTACAGTTTCGACGTCGTCGTGGTCGGCTCCGGCAATGGCGGCCTTACCGCGGCGCTGTGCAGCTTCGAGATGGGAAGCCCTGATGTCCTGGTGGTGGAGAAGTCTCACCTCTACGGCGGTACCAGTTCGATTTCTGGCGGCGGGGTGTGGATTCCCTGCAACCGCTACGCCCGGGCCGCGGGGGCCAAGGACTCCATTGCCGCCGCTAAAACCTACCTGCGCCAGCTGATCAGCGAAGAGGAGGTGCCCGAGTACCAGCTGGACGCCTACCTTGAAAATGGCCCGAAGATGGTGGAGTTCCTGCACCAGCACACCCGGTCCCGCTATGTCAGTCTGGCGCATTACCCGGACTACTACACCAATCTTGAAGGCGCGATGGTGGGCCACCGCTCAATGGAGCCCGAGACCTTCGACGCCGATCAGCTCGGTGAGGACTGGCGCTACCTGCGTCGCACCCACCCGATGATGCACCTGGCCGGCGTGATCGGTATCACCCAGCAGGAGGCCGCGCTGCTGATCGGCCAGCAGCCGGGCTGGTGGAAGCTTGCGCTGAAGCTGGTGGCGGCCTACGTGGTGGATATCCCCTGGCGCCTGCGGGATCGATTCCACCGGCGCCTCGCCACCGGCTGTGCCGGTGTTGCGCGCCTGCGCGCCTCCATGCTCGACCGGGATATCCCGCTGTGGCGCAATACCGCCATGACCCGGGTGATCGACGAGCAGGGCAGGGTGGTCGGGGTCGAGGTAAAGCGCAACGGCCGACTCCTGCGCATCCAGGCCCGCAAGGCGGTGGTGCTGGCCGCAGGGGGCTTTGAACATAACCAGGAAATGCGAGAGAAATACCTGCCGCAACCGACGGACCATCGCTGGAGCGCAGGCACCCGCGACAACACCGGCGATGCCATCCGCGAGGGCATCCGACTCGGCGCCAGGATGCACCGGCTCAACGAGGCCTGGTGGTGCAACACCATTTCGGTACCGGGGGAGGAGATACCCCGCCTCAGTATCATGGAGAAATCCTACCCCGGCTCCATCATGGTGAACCCCGCCGGCAAGCGCTTCAGCAATGAGTCGCAGAATTACATGGCCTTCCAGCAGGACACCTTCCGCGCGCACAGCGCTGAAAACCCCTGCAACCCCAGCTGGCAGATATTCGATGCGGATTTTCGCGCCAGGTATTTCGTCGGGCCTTTGTACAACAGCAAGTTCCGTCCCGACTGGCTGCTGCCCGGGCGCTATGAGGAGGAGGGCTTTTTTGCCAGGGCCGATACCATCGCCGCTCTGGCGGAGAAAATCAACGTCGACCCGGCGGGGCTGGCGGACACTGTGGCCAGGATGAATGAATACGCCCGCATCGGCGTGGACCCCGACTTCCACCGCGGCGAATCGGCCTACGACCGTTATTATGGCGACCCGCGGGTGAGCCCCAATCCCTGCCTGGGTTCCGTCGTCACACCCCCGTTCTACGCGATGCGCGTCGACCCCGGCGATTTCGGCACCCAGGGCGGCATGGTGATCAACGCCGATGCGCAGGTACTACACGAGGACGGTCACGTCATCGAGGGGCTGTACGCCATCGGCAACTGCAGCGCGCCGACCCTTCCCTGCTACCCGGGCCCCGGTGCAACCCTCGGGCCCGCCATGACCTTCGCTTACCAGGCGGCCAAGGCCATTACCGGCTACCGGGACTGACGGGTTCTCAGGAGTGGACCTGTACCAGCGCATCCAATAGTGTCTGCGCCAGGCGGTTCGGCGGTGGTGAGTGCCGCACGATCGCGCTGAATTCGCATACATAGTGCAGGATCGTCGGCAACAGCGGTCGCATCAGGCCCCGGGTCACAAAACTTTCAGCGTAGTGTTCCGGCAGGAAACCCAGGTATTTGCCCGATAACACCAGGTGCGCCACCGCCTCCTGGTCGTGGGCCGTGGCGTGACGCTGCAAGCCGAGCTCACGGGTGATCTCCATATTGGGCGAGTGATAGCCGATGCCCACGTAGCGCTGGGCGCGCACCGTTTCCAGGTCGATGGCCTGGCCACCGGGGTCATACAGCGGGTGGAGTACACCGCAGTAGAGGTACATCTGCTCGTCGAACAGGCGGTAGTAATCGAGGCTGCTCGAGTGCCGGTGAGTCGGAATGATGCCCAGCTCGAAGCGCCCGTCGATAACGCCGGTCTCTATCACGTTGATAGGCAGTACGTGCAGTTGCGGGTGCACATCCGGTGCCTGTTCGTCGAAGCGCGCCAATGCCCGGCTGATCTGGCACAGCGGGTTCGAGACGGTTTTGTCGAACAGGGCCAGCGCCAGTGAGCCGGTCAGGCGCTGGTGCAGTTCATCCACACCGTGGCGGAACTCCGCCATCGCCGCCATCATTTTCTGGGCGCTGGCGAGCACCTGCGAGCCCTCGTTCGTCAGCGCGAAGCCACCGCGCCCGCGTCGGCACAGGGTGACCCCGAGCCGGGTTTCCAGGTCCTTGATGTGGCGGGAAATCGTGCTGCGGTTGATATTCAGCTCCAGTTCCGCGGCGGCGAAACCCCCGCAGGCCGCCACCGAGCTGAATACCCGCAGCAGGCGCAGGTCGCTGTCGGTGAGGTTGCCCAACAGGGCTTTCCTGGCCATGCAATCCGTCTCCTGTAATTAGATGCATATTAATGAAACTTAATATCGATAGATAATGCTTTTTGCATCAAACAGCGGGTCTTAAACTAGGCCGGTCGCAACCAGGAGGGCGCCGGCCATGGCCACCAAGTCCATCAAACCCGCTAAAACCATCAAATCCCCTAAGTCCGCCGGCCCCGCCCGGGCCTTGAAGGCCGTCGGGACCGCCGCTCCGGCAAAGCCCGCCGGGCGCGGCCGCAGCGCCAGGCAGCCGTCCCTGTCCCGGGCCCAGCTCGAGGCCCACTGGATGCCCTACACCGGCAATCGCCAGTTCAAGAAAGACCCGCGCATCATCGTGGCCGCCAGGGGCGTGCATTTTATCGACGACAGGGGCCGCGAGATCCTCGATGGCCTGTCGGGACTGTGGTGCTGTGGCGCCGGCCACAACCGGCCGGAGATCGCCGAGGCTGTCTACCGGCAGCTGCAGACCCTGGATTACTCGCCGGCGTTCCAGTTCGGCCACCCGGGCGCCTTTGAACTGGCCAACCGGATCAAGGACCTGACGCCTGCGGGCCTGGATTACGTGTTTTTTACCGGCTCCGGCTCCGAGTCGGCCGACACTTCACTGAAAATGGCCAGGGCCTACTGGCGCCTCAAGGGCCAGCCCAGCAAGACCATGCTGATCGGCCGTGAGCGGGGTTACCACGGAGTCAATTTCGGCGGCATATCCGTGGGCGGCATCGGCGCCAACCGCAAGCTGTTCGGCCCCGCGGTGGCGGCGGATCACCTGTCCCACACCCTGCGGGCGGAAAACGCCTTTACCCGCGGCATGCCCAGCCGCGGCTGGCAGCTGGCCAACGAACTTGAGGACATCATTGCCCTGCACGACGCCTCCAATATCGCCGCGGTGATCGTGGAGCCCATGGCCGGTTCCACCGGGGTGATCCCGCCGCCGGCCGGATACCTGCAGCGCCTGCGCGATATCTGCAGCGCCAACAATATCCTGCTGATTTTCGACGAGGTGATAACGGGCCTGGGCCGTTGTGGTGGACTGACCGGCGCAGACGTGTTCGGCGTGGTGCCGGATATCATGAACCTGGCGAAGCAGCTGACCAACGGCGCCGTGCCGATGGGTGCGGTGGTCGCAAGTGCCGACATCTACCAGACGTTCATGGCCCAGGGCGGCCCTGAATACATGCTCGAGTTCCCCCACGGCTACACCTATTCCGCGCACCCGGTGGCCTGCGCCGCCGGCCTTGCCGCCCTGGATATCCTCGAGCGGGAGCAGCTGCCCGAGCGGGTGGCGGAGCTTGCACCGTACTTCGAGGCCGGCCTGCACCAACTCGCGGGTGCTCCCCACGTATCAGACATTCGCAACTTCGGCTTCGCCGGCGCCCTGCAGCTGCACGCGCACCCCGGGGAGCCGGCGCGCCGCCCCTTCGAAGTCGCCATGAAAATGTGGGAAAAAGGCTTCTACGTGCGCTACGGTGGCGACACCATCCAGTTGGGGCTGCCGTTCGTAATGGCCACAGCGCAGATCGACAGCCTGCTGCAGGCCCTCGGCGAAACACTGCTTGAACTGGCCTAGTGCCGGGCGGGGCTAGCCTGACCGCTGCCGATGCGCTGGGACTGCTGGGCGCCGCAGCTGCGGTCAGCGCGCCCACCTTCGGTTGGGTGGTGGCGGGGCTGACCCTGCGGGCCTTTGGCCTGTTGACCGAGGGCCTGATCAACCGGGTCTCACAACTGGCGTTCCGCTTCGGCCTGCCGCTTATGTTGTTTGCCAGCGCGGCCCGGGTGGACTACTCCACCATCGGCGACGCCGTGTATCTGCTGGCGGGTGTGCTGGGGACACTCCTTACCCTGTCCATGGCCTGGAGCTACAGCCGCTGGCGAGGCCATCCTGGCCCCCTGCAGGGCATTTTTGTGCAGGCATCCTTCCGCTCGAACCTCGCCATCGTCGGCATCGCCCTGGCCGTAGCCGCTTACGGCGAGCGCGGGCTGCTGCTGGCGGCCATGCCGGTGGCACTGTTGACCGCGCTCTACAATGTGCTGGCGGTGTGGGTGCTCAATGCCACCCACGGTGGGGGCACATCGATCGGGGCGCTGCTGGGCGGTATTGCGCGCAATCCTTTAATCACAGGAATATCCGCGGGAGTCCTGCTGGCCCTGTCGGGGCTGCCTGTGCCCGGTTTTGTGGCGCCAATGGGTGCCCTGATGTCGACGTTTTTCCTGCCGCTGATGTTGCTCTGTATCGGCGGCGCGATGCAGTTATCGAAGTTACGCGGTACCGGCCCGGTCGCCTGGGAAGCCACGGCCTGGCGCCTGTGCGTGGGGCCACTGCTGACGGTCCTGCTGGCCCTGGCGCTGGGCGTGCGGGACGCGCCGCTGGGGGTGCTGTTCCTGTTGATGTCGTCGCCGGTGGCGGCGGCGAGCTTCGTCATGGTCGTCGCCGCGAGGGGCGATGGCGTGTTGGCCGCC
>JBFZEF010000295.1:0-4861 GCA_041307045.1 Halioglobus sp. | reverse complement strand
GAAGCCGAGGCCCGGCGCAGGGCGTCGATCATCACGATCAACTCCATCAGGTTGTCGTTGGTGGGCGCACAGGTGGGTTGCAGGACGAAGACGTCCTTGCCGCGCACATTCTCGTCCAGCTCCACGGCAATCTCGCCATCGCTGAACTTGCCGACCTGCGCCTTACCCAGTGACAGATAAAGCCTGCTTGCAACTTTCTGGGCTAGCTCCGGGTTCGCGTTACCCGAAAAGACCATCATTTTTGAGGACACAGTGCGCTACCCTTTTTGCCATTGCTGCCTGGCGTTGCAAAGCCTTCAGGCTCTGTTGCCCCGTCCTTCCATCCCGTCCCGGGGTTTTGGGGCAGGGCCTTGCTGTATGGCTGGGGTGGGAGGACTCGAACCTCCGAATGCCAGGATCAAAACCTGGTGCCTTGCCAACTTGGCGACACCCCAGTGAACTTGTGGGTCAATATAGTGCAGCTATAATCGGTGATCTGTTCAGCCCCCTGGCGGCTACACCCTGCCATTGCCGGGGAAGTTGTTGCAGCACAGCTGCGGCTTCCGCCTCGGTCCCGAAACTCGCGAAAACACTGGCCCCGGTGCCGGTGAGCCGGGCCGGCGCGAAACCCTCGAGCCAGTCAAACACCGCGTCGATGTCCGGATACAGTCGCCTTACCAGCTCCTGGCAATCGTTCCGGCTGTACCCCTCAAAAAAGGTCGCCATTTTGATGGGAGCGGTGTTGCGTGTCAATTGCAAGTGGGAAAAAATTTGACCGGTGGCAACATGGCAGGGCGGCGTGATTATCGCGTACCAGCGCTCGGGCAAATCCACCGGGGTGAGCACCTCGCCAATACCCTCGGCCCAGGCGGTGCGGCCGCCGACGAACACCGGTACATCGGCGCCCAGTGTCGCCCCCAGGGCCTGCAGCTCCGCCCCGGGGAGCCCCAGTTGCCACAGGTGGTTCAGCGCCAACAGAGTGGTAGCCGCGTTGGAGCTGCCACCTCCCAGGCCCCCGCCGGTGGGGATGTGCTTTGCCACCGTGATATGGACTCCGGGCACGACATGGCGCTTGCAGTGGCGCTGCAGCAGGCTGGCCGCACGGTAGATGAGATTGTCCTGTGGGGGAATATCCAGCCCCGGGGAGACCAGGCTTATCTTCCCGCTGTGGTCGGGGGTGAATCCCAGCCAGTCACCCCAGTCCAGCAGTTGGAACAGGGTCTGCAACTGGTGGTAACCGTCAGCCCGCCGGCCGGTAATATGCAGGAACAGGTTGAGCTTGGCGGGTGACATCAGGGTCAGGGTGGAGGCCATCAGTCGGGAGTTACCTGCCAGGTGCGAATGATCAGGCGCAGGGACGTATCCTGGTGCTGGAGGCGCAGCGCGGTGGGAAGTGTCAACTGGCCGAAGTCGGCGTAATCCTCGTAGCGGATGACCCAGCCGTCCTGGCGCAGGACCTGCAGCAGAGCCGGGTCGGGCCCCTGTTCCGAGCCCTGTACCGGGAGCCCGGGGGCGGGCACGCCCTTGATCCAGTAGGGGAGGGCCAGCAGCGGCAGGTCCCAGCCTGTCTTTTCCTCGAGAATCGTGGTTTCACTCGCCAGGTCCCAGGTGGTGACCTCCTCGCCCTGGCGGATGACCAGGGATCGGCCGTCGCTGTACAGGCTGGTGGCCCCCGCGCCCAGCGGGCCGCTGAGGCTCAGGCGGCTGGCGGCACCGTCCTGCTGCCAGCGCATGGAGGCCGACTCCGACTGCTCAGGGCTGCGCAGGGCGATCTTGCCCTCCGCGGTCCAGCGGTTGAATGCCTGCAGGCCGGCACTGTGCTCCTCCCAACTGCCGGCGGCGGGGGGCCGGGGCTGTTGCCCGGCGCAGGCCGCCAGCAACAGCGCCAGCAGGGCAGCGGCCAGTGACAGCCTGCCGGGTATCGCTGTCAGGGTGTCAGCTCCAGTTCATCCCCGGGCGGAGCGTCGTCCTCCGGGACTGCCACCTCCAGGGTGGTCACCTGCAGGCGCTCCAGGGTTTCCGCCAGTACGGCGTTGCCGGGGTCCTTGCGCAGGGCGCCCTGCCACACGCTCAGGGCACTGTCGGTATCGCCGGTGACCCACAGAACCTCCCCCAGGTGGGCAGCCACTTCCGGATCCGGGAAGGCGGCGTAGGCGCGGGTCAGGTAATCCCGCGCCTCGTCGGTACGACCCATGCGGTACAGCACCCAGCCCATGCTGTCGAGAATCGCCGGCTCTCCCGGCTGCAGCGCGAGCGCCTGCGAAATCAGGGCGTAAGCCTCCTCGTAGCGCTGGGTGCGATTCGCCAGGGTATAACCCAGCGCGTTGAGTGCGGTGGCATTGTCCGGCTCACGGGCGATTATGGCGCGCAGATCGCTCTCCATCAGGTCAAGGTCTCCCTGTTGTTCCGCCAGCATGGCGCGGGCGTAGCGCAAGGAGCTTGAGTCGGGCATTTGCGTCAGCCCCTCCTGCAGAACAAGGACGGCAAGATCCGGTCTGTCCTCGCGATCCAACAGATCGGCCTCGATGCCGTAGAGCTGTTCGGACTGCTCGGGATGTTCCTGCCGCAATTTCTCGAAGCGGGCGCTGTATTCGTCGACGCGGCCCTCGCCGATGAGGATGGCGCCGGCGCGGCTGGTGGCGACAAGCAGCTCGCGGCCATCCTCAACCTGGCCGTATTGATATAGGGCGGCCTCGAGGTCACCGCCGTCTTCGGCGATGCGGCCGAGGTAGTAATGGGCCTCGTCGACATGCTGTCCCAGCGCGAGCAGCTGGCGCAGGAAGGTCTTGGCCGCCTCGTCGTCGCCGGTCTCCCGGCTGATCAGCGCCAGCGACAACAGCAGCTCGCCGTCCCGGGGCGACTGGGCGGATAACAGCTCGAATTGCTCCCGGGCCGCTGCCAGATCTGTCGCTATCAGCAAGCGGGCGTATTGCAGGCGAATCTGTTTGTCCTGCGGGTTTTCCTCGAGCAATTTCTGCAGGCGGGCAAAGGGGTCAGGGGCCTGTTGCGCCAGCAGTATCCTGGCCTCCAGCAATGCGGCCTGGCTCTGGTCGGGTTCGAGCTCGAACACACGCTGCAGTTTTGCCAAGGCGGCGTCAAACTCCTCCCTTTCAGCCATAACCATGGCCTGTGTGAGCAATAGCTGCGGATTCTCTGGATGATCCGCGGCCAGTTGATCGATGCCCTTGACCAGGGCGTCGCGCTGCTCTGGCGCAAGTTCCTGGAAGCCGCTCAGCAGCGCCGGGAAGTTCACCGGCTCGCCCTTGCTGGCCAGCAGCGCCATATGGGGCACTGCCTCGAGCGCGCGGCCCTGGCGGATCAGCAGGATGGACAGGGTGTTATTCGCTTCGATGTTATCCGGTTCCAACTCGACCCACAGCTGTACAGCCTCGAGTGCGGCCTGCTCGTTGGTCATGAACTGGGCCAGGTGCGTGGTGTGCTCGCTGACGCCGGGATCGCGCAGTTTCGGCGCCTGCTCGAGGTACTGCTGCAGCGCCACGTCGTAGGCCTGACGGCGCAGGGCGAACTCCGCCAGCAGCAGTGGGTAGATACTGTCGTCGGGGAAAGCGCGCTCCGGTGGCTTTGCGGCAGCGGCGATGGTATCCGGTTCTGGCGCAGTGTCGGTGGCCACCGGCGTCTGGCTGGCGCAAGCCAACAGCAGCCCGCAGGCGATGCCGGTGAATAATAAACGGAACATAGTGGACTACAGCGGGCATCCGACACAGAGACGGCGCGTATGATGACATAGACGGCGCTTGAAACCCACCGCCGGGAAAACGGCTGCCCGGCGGGGGGCAGGGCATGCGCTGTCATTTGCCGGCTAACTTGCTAAAATCAGGGGCGTTTTAGTCCAGTTATGCTAATGTGCGCCGGTTTTGTCCGGGTCTGCACCTGTCCCTGCGGCGCGCTTGCCGGCGGCAGCCAGCCCGGATAACGCTTGGATACAGACCAGAGAGCCCGCCCCCTGACATGAACCTGATCGCCCTGGGAATCAACCACAACTCCGCCGCTGTCGAGGTGCGTGAGCGGGTGGCCTTCGCCCCTGAGCAGGTGGGGGAGGCGCTGGGTGACGCCTGCGACCAGTGTCAGGTAGAGGAGGTTGTCATCCTCTCCACCTGCAACCGCACTGAGATCTATGCCATCGCAGCCGAGGGTGTAAACGCGGCTGACAAGGCCCTGCAGCTGATCGATTGGATGGCAAATTACCATCATCTGTCAGCGGCGGAGCTGCGCCGCTGCGCCTACCACTTCGAGGCCCGGCAGGCCCTGCAGCACATGGTGCAGGTGGCCAGCGGTCTCGATTCCATGGTGCTGGGAGAGCCCCAGATTTTCGGCCAGATCAAGTCCGCCTATGCGGTGGCGATGGAATCGGGCACTGTCGGCGGCGAATTTGGCCGGCTATTCCCGCGCATATTTGCCATCGCCAAGCGGGTTCGCACCGATACCGCCATTGGCGAGAACCCGGTGTCAGTAGCCTACGCCGCGGTAGATCTCGCCCGCCACATTTTTTCGGACCTGAACGAGTGCAGTGCCCTGCTGGTCGGCGCCGGTGAAACCATAGAACTGGTGGCCAGGCACCTGATAGAGGCCGGGGTCAAGGACATCGTGATCGCCAACCGCACCCTGGGGCGCGCCCGTGAGCTGGCGCAGAAATTCGGCGCCGAGGCGGTGCTGCTGGCTGAGATTCCCGGTCAATTGCTGGGCGCCGACATCGTGATCACGTCCACCGCCAGTCAGCTGCCCATCCTGGGCAAGGGCGCGGTGGAACAGGCGGTCAAGGCGCGCAAGCATCGTCCCATGCTGATGGTGGATATCGCGGTGCCCCGGGATATCGAGCCGCAGGTCGGCGAACTCGGGGACGTTTACCTTTACAGCATCGATG
>JBFZEF010000293.1:0-9799 GCA_041307045.1 Halioglobus sp. | reverse complement strand
TGATGATGGTTACCTGGGTCTGGATCACGGCTTTATTGCAGTTCCCTGTGTCTTATATGGATGTCCGGGTATTGCTCCCGGTATCGATGGAATAGACGATCAGCCAAGTATACTGACCGATGCTGGCCCCCGGTACAACCGATGGCGACGGTCATGTAGCTGCGGTTACTGTCCTTGTAGCGCGGCAACCAGTTATCGAGGTAGGCGCAGATATCACGGTACAGCTCATCGGCCAGCGGCTGTGACTCGAGGAAGTCCCGTACCTCCGGGTCGAGGCCGTTCCTGAGCCGCAGTTCCTTTACCCAGTGGGGATTTGGCAGCATGCGCACATCGAATACAAGGTCCGCGTCGGCTGGCAGCCCGCGTTTGAACCCGAAAGACTGGAACAACACGGACATGGTGCCGGTGAGGTTCTTCAAAAGACGCTGTTTGATCGCGTCGCGCAGTTCGTAGATGGTCATCCGGGTGGTATCCAGCACCAGCGACGCGTCACTTGAGATGGGCTCCAGCAGCTGTCGCTCGCGGACGATGGCCTCCGCCAGCGGTGTGGTTTCGCTGCTGAGCGGGTGCCTGCGCCTGGTTTCACTGAAACGCTTGATCAGCGCGGAATCCTCCGCATCGAGAAAGAGGATTTCGCGCTGCACGGCAGTCGGCAGGGCGTTAACGATATCCCCGAAAGCCGCGAGGTCTTTCCAGGCATTACGGGCGTCTATGCAGACTGCCGTGCCGCGAAAATGGCTGAACTCAGGCCGGCTGGTTTCCTGCACCAGGGCCGGGAGCAGCGAGACCGGCAGTATGTCGATGCAGTAGTAACCCTCATCCTCCAACTGGTGCAGCGCCGTACTCTTGCCGGAACCCGAACGTCCGCTGATGATGACCAGTTGCATTCAGCTCACAGGTCCTGCCCGATGGCCAGCTCGAACAGCGCCTGGCTGCTCTGTGCGGCGCGCAGCTGTCGGCAGAACTCGGCCTGGCTGAACAGGCGCGCGACATTGGCGAGGATGTCCAGGTGTTGCTGGTGCGCCTCTCCGGGCACCAGCAGCACGAACAGCAAATCGACCGGCAGTTCGTCAGGTGCGTCAAAATCGATCGCCTGCTCCAGGGTGATCAGGCTGCCAAGTGGCCGTGGGCAGGCATCGACCCGGCAGTGGGGAATGGCGATACCCTGGCCGAGGCCGGTACTGCCCAGCCTCTCCCTGGCGTTCAGCAGCGACAGGACCTCCTCGTATACCAGGGAGGGTTGGTCGTCGCTGATCACGTGTGCGATTGTTTCAAAAAGTCTTTTCTTGCTGGCGCCCGGGGCATGGCACACAGTGCGCCCGGGGCTCAGTATCTCGGTCAGGAAATTCATGGCAGCAGGAGATGGCGTCCTGTCCGGGAAGGACATTAACGGCCTCTGGACTTCTCCTTGTGCTTGATAAGTTGACGGTCGAGCTTGTCAGCCAGGGAATCGATGGCCGCGTACATGTCCTCGGACTCGGAGGCTGCGAAGATGTCGGCCCCGGATATGTGGATGGTGGCTTCGGCTTTCTGCACCATTTTTTCTACGATCAGTGTGACCTGGGTGTTGGTAATCTGGTCGAAATGCCGCTGCAGGCGTTGGAATTTGCTCTCGACATAGCCTCTTAGCGGTTCTGTGACCTCCACGTGGTGACCACTGACGTTTATTTGCATACACAGCTCCTTCTTTGGTTTAGGCCGGCTAGCCCGGCACCGGCAAGCGCCGGATTTGCTTTGTGTCAGGCAGAATTCTAGTCCACTGGTGGACCGGAAACGAGATTTTTCGCCACCGTGGTTGTCCCCATGGCTATACCAGCCGCTTGCGTTCATTGGAGGGCGGTATTAGCAGCGACTCGCGGTATTTGGCGATGGTCCGCCGGGCCACCTGCACGCCCTGGTCCTGCAGCAGATCGGCGATCTTGTTGTCGCTGAGCGGCTTGCGGGGGTTCTCCGCGGCGACCAGTTTGCGAATGAGTGCCCGGATCGCGGTGCTTGAGCATTCGCCTCCGGAAGAGGTTGCCACATGGCTTGAAAAAAAGTACTTGAGTTCGAACACGCCGCGCGGTGTATGCATGTACTTCTGCGTGGTAACACGGGAGATGGTGGATTCGTGCATTTCCACCAGCGTGGCAATTTCATGCAGCACCAGGGGCTTCATGGCCTCGGCGCCGTATTCGAGGAAGTTGCGCTGGTGTTCGACAATCCGTGTCGCCACCTTCATCAGGGTCTCATTCCGACTATGCAGGCTTTTCAGGAACCAGCGCGCTTCCTGCAGGTTGTCCCGCAGGTAGGTGTTGTCGGCGCTGCTGTCGGCCCGCTTGATAAGGCTTGCATAGTTGCTGTTGATGCGCAGCTTCGGCGCTATGTCCGGGTTGAGTTCAACCACCCAGCGGCCGTCTTTTTTGCTGACAAATACATCGGGCACGACATACTCCGTCTGGTCCCGACCCACCGACTGGCCAGGATTGGGGTCGAGGGACTGGATCAGGGTCAGAACCTGGCGCAGTTCGGACTCCTTGAGCCGGGTACGCCGCAGTATCTGGGCGTAGTCGCCATTGCCGAGCTGGTTGATATGGCGGGTCAGGACCATTCGGGCCTGCTCCAGCCACGGAGTTGAGGGGGGTAATTGCTGCAGCTGCACCAGCAGGCACTCCTGCAGGTCGCGAGTGCATACGCCGGCGGGTTCGAACTGCTGCAGCCGGTGCAATACCGCGACCACCTCGTCGAGCTCGATCTCGAGGTCCATCTCCTGTGACAGGGCCTGGCTGATGTCCTCCAGGTCCTGCGTCACACGGCCGTTGTCATCAGTGGCATCGATGATGGCCAGGGCGATCAGGCGATCGACATCTGACAGTCGAGTCAGGTTGAGCTGCCACAGCAGCTGCTCGCGCAGGGAATCAGTGGCAGGATTGCTGTTTTCAAACCCGGTGTCCTCCAGGTCATCGCCGGAGAAAGACGAGGCCGATGCTCCCGGCAGCAGGTCGTCCCACTGGGTGTCAACCGGCAGTTCCTCGGCAAGTCCCGCGCCCCATTCGGCGTCGTTGTCAGGCAATTCTGCGGTGCCGTACTCGACGGTTTCCAGCGGGGCGTCCGCGCCACCCTGCTCGCCCTCGGCGCGGTCTTCGCGCAGGCTGAACTGCTCTGCGGGATCATTGTTCTCGTCCGCCATCTCCAGCATGGGGTTGCTGTCCAGAGCCAGCTGGATTTCCTGCTGGAGATCCATGGTCGACAGCTGCAGCAACCGAATAGCCTGTTGCAGCTGCGGTGTCATCGTCAGCTGTTGGCCCAGTTTAAGTTGCAGCGACTGTTTCATGGAGTTGGCAGGATTCCTGGAGGGCTGTTGCCCCCGGCGCAGGGAAAATGGGACAGAACGCAGGATCAGTTTAGCCCCCGCCCGCGGGGGGAGGCAACCGCTTGGCGCGGAATTTGCTTGTATTTTATGGGGGGTTTGCGAGCGGCATGTAGAAAGTGTGAACGGGTTCCAGGGAATCCCGCCGCACTGGCACAAAATCGGGGGGGAGCTACATCCGGAAATGGTCTCCCAGGTAGACCTGCCGCACCTTCCTGTCGGCCAGTATCTCCTGGGCGGAGCCGGCGGCGATAATGTGGCCCTCGCCGACAATATAGGCCTTTTCACAGATGTCGAGCGTATCGCGGACATTGTGATCGGTGATGAGCACGCCTATGCCCCGGTCGCGCAGTTGGTTGATGATCTGTTTGATGTCGCTCACAGAGATCGGGTCGACACCGGCGAAGGGTTCGTCGAGCAGAATAAAGGCCGGCTCGGTTGCCAGGGCGCGGGCGATTTCCACCCGGCGGCGCTCGCCGCCTGACAGCGACTGCCCCAGGTTGTCGCGCAGGTGGTCGACGTGGAATTCCGCCAACAGTTCGTCCCGCCGGGCCAGCCGCTGCGCCTTGTTCAGGTCAGACCGGGTTTGCAGGATGGCCATGATATTGTCGCCGACACTCAGCTTCCTGAATATCGATGCTTCCTGGGGCAGGTAGCCGATGCCGCGCCGGGCCCGCTGGTGCATGGTCAGGGCAGTGAGCTCCTCGCCGTTGATGCTGATGGAGCCGCGGTCTGCGCGAATGATACCGATGATCATGTAGAAGCAGGTCGTCTTGCCGGCGCCGTTCGGGCCCAGCAGCCCGACCACCTGGCCGCTCTCGATTTCGAGTGACACATCCCGAACGACCTCCCTGCCGCGGAAGCTCTTGGCGAGATTAGTTGCTTTTAGCTGGGCCATCGCCGGGTTTTTCCTCGCGCAGGAGCGTGGGCGGTATCACAACCCTTACCCGTTTACTGTCGGGTGATTGCGCCGAATCCGCTTTCACCAGCTGCTCGGTGATGTAGTAGTCAATGGTATCGCCGGTGACGGAGGCGCCGTCCTGGGTGAATTGGGCGTTGACCTTCAGGTGCACCCGGTCCTCAATTTTATAGTATTCGATGATCTCGGCATTGGCCTTGACCAGGGGTTCATCTATTGCCGGCTGTTGTTGCATCCTGGCTGGTTTGCCCTCGGCCACGATTTTGTCCGCCTGGGCAGTTTCATGAAAGATGGTGATGGTGTCGGCGACGATATCAAGGCTGCCCTGGATCATGTGTACATTGCCGGTGTAAACGGTAAAGCCCTGCTTCTCATCACGGATGGCAGTATCCGCCGTTATCTGGATGGGCTGGTCGCGGTCTTCCGGAAGGGCGAGGCTGGCGCTGGCAGGCAGCAGGCAGGCCAGCAGGGTTGCAACGGCAAAGGGCGCCCTCCAGCCTGACAAGCGCTGGCCCCCGCCTGCGGGGCTGTAGTTGGACATGGTGGTTCTCCATTTCGGGGAAACATCGTACGACGGTGCCGCCGCATTGTTCTGACCCGTGCCGATGGTAACCGGTTCGCCGGCAGAGGCAATTTTATTTTTTGCAGGTGAAACTGAAGGTGCGGGTCAGGCCAGGCCTGCATGTAACAGGTCCTTCAGGTGAATGACGCCGGCGATGCTGCGCTTGTCGTCCATGACCACCAGTGAGCTGATTTCGTTGGCTTCCATAATCCGCATGGCCTCCGCGGCCAGCATGTCGGGGGTGGCGGTTTTGGCGCCACTGCTCATCAACTCGCCCATGGGAGTCCGGTTGATGTCGATCCGGGCCTTCAGTGTCCGCCTCAGGTCGCCGTCCGTGAAAATCCCCACCAGTTGCCCTTGGGTGTCGACAACCGTGGTCATGCCCAACCCCTTGTCGCTGATCTCCAGCAGCGCTTCGGCTACGGTAGTGGTGCGTTCGACCCGGGGGATGGCGGGTCCGGAACGCATGATGTCAGCCACCTTGAGCAGCAGTTTCCTGCCCAGGGTGCCTCCCGGATGGGAAAAAGCGAAGTCGTCCGCGGTAAACCCCCTCGCCTCCAGCAGGGCTATCGCCAGGGCATCTCCCATGACCAGTGCAGTGGTAGTGCTGGAGGTGGGGGCGAGGTCCAGGGGGCAGGCCTCGGTTGCGACCCCGGTATCAAGGTGTGCATCGGATGCCCTGGCCAGTACCGAGTCAGCCTTGCCGGTCATGCTGACCAGGGTGGTACCCATGCGTTTGAGCAGGGGCAGCAGGGTAACGATTTCCGCGACCGCGCCACTGTTGGACAGGGCTATCACGGAGTCCTGTGGGGTAATCATGCCCATGTCGCCGTGGCTCGCCTCCCCGGGATGAACGAAAAACGCGGGCGTGCCGGTGCTGGCCAGGGTCGCGGCGATCTTGCGGGCGATGTGTCCCGACTTGCCCATGCCGGTGACGATGACCCTGCCGCGGGTCTGCAGCAGCAGCTCACAGGCGCGTTCGAAGTCGGCGCCGATACGCGCCTCGAGCGCTGCCACCGCCTCGGATTCCATCCTGATCGTGCGTCGCGCGGAGTGGGCGAAACTGGTCTGCGACATGTGAAATTCCTTGTTCAGGTGGCGAGGTAAAGCAGCCAATGGTACAGCGCGCGGATTATGCCTAACAACACCCCTGCTGGGCCGGGCTGGCGCAGCCGGCAATCAGGGGTGCCCAGGCTATCAGCATGAGCGGTTTTTCCTGTTAGAATACGCGCCGCGCTGCTTTTGGGAACCGCCCGCGACAGGCCGGTGTCATAGTGCCACGCCAGCGGTGGAATGGTTTGCGCGAGTTTGTGCAGGTCCACTAGAGTGCTGAAGGGTAGATGCTGAGGAGTTTAAGGAGAGTGATTGTGGCAAGGGTGCAATTGGCGTGGCTCGCGGGCCTGTGTCTGCTGGCCGTGGGTATGGTGGCGCAGGGCGGGAACCAGGCCGCCCACGAAGTGGTCAACGAAACCACCCAGGATGTGATGGCTGCAGTGGCGGAAGCAGGATCCTATGTCGACAAGGATCCTGAGCGCTACTACCAGCAGGTACAGGCGATTCTCGATCCTGTTATCGACTTTCGCGGCTTTGCCCGCAGCGTGATGGGGCCCTATGCGAGCAGCGAACGCTACCGGTCGCTGGACGCGGCCGGCCAGGCTCTCCTGCGCGAGCAGCTCGACCGGTTTACCGAGGTGATGCGGCTGGGCCTGGTGCGGACTTACAGCAAGGGCCTGCTTGCCTATGGGGATTCCCGCATAGAGGTCATGGCTGTAGCTGAGCAGGATGCGGGCGCGAACAAGGCCTCGGTCAAGCAGCTCGTCTACAGCGGACAGCCCGAGCCCTACGTACTCATCTACCAGATGGGCAAGGCCAGCTCCGGGGATTGGCAGCTGCGCAATATCGTTATCGAGGGCGTCAACCTGGGCGAAATCTATCGCAGTCAGTTTGAGGCCAGCGCGCGCAAGCACAACGGTGACCTGAACGCTGTTATCGACAATTGGACAGCGGTTGAGGTCAAGACCACCTGAGTCGACCCGGGCGGGAGTTATCGGTCGCCAACAGCCGGGGTTTCTCCTAGAATGGCCGACTTTTGGCGCTGTCGAACCGGGGCTGTTGGCTCCCGGGCGTTCGGCTGATTCGGGAGAGACATTATGGATGCGGCCACCCTCAGGCAACTGTTGCAGGACCACCTGGAAGAGTGCGAGATTCACGTTCGCGGTGAAGGCAACCATTACGATATCACCGCTATAGGTGATGTGTTCGAAGGCCTGCGCCCGGTGCGAAAGCAACAGCTGGTTTACGGGGCCCTGAGCGACTGTATCGCTAATGGCAGTGTCCATGCCGTGAATATCCGCACCTACACCCCCGCCGAGTGGCAGGCGCTGTCCCGGGCCTGAGCCCGGCGATGCAAGGGATTATGAAAGAGCAGCTGACGATTGCCCTGACCAAGGGGCGGATCCTTCGGGAGACCCTGCCGCTGCTGGCCCGCGCAGGCATCGAGCCACTGGATGATCTGGCGACCAGTCGCAAGCTGGTGTTCGCAACCAGCCGGGCGGGTGTGCGCCTGGTGGTTATCCGTGGCTCCGACGTGCCCACCTACGTCCGTCACGGCGCCGCCGATATGGGCGTGGTCGGCAAGGATATCCTGCTGGAGCACGGTGCCGAGGGGCTGTATGAGCCTCTGGACCTGGGTATAGCCCGCTGTCGCCTTATGACTGCGGGCCCGGTTGGTTGGCGCAATACGGGCGACCGCATCCGCGTGGCGACCAAGTTCGTCAACATCACCCGCCGCCACTTTGCCCGGCAGGGCGTCCATGCCGATGTGATCAAGCTATATGGCGCGATGGAACTGGCCCCGCTCATGAACCTGGCTGACCTGATCGTGGACATCGTCGATACCGGCAACACACTGCGGGCGAACGGGATGGAGCCGCTGGAGGAGATTGCAGCCATAAGCTCCCGCCTCGTTGTCAACAAGGCGGCCATGCGCTCGCGCTGCGCGATCATCCAGCGGGTTATCGACGATCTGGCTGCAGCGGTCGTGCAGGGCTGAGCCGGCATGCTGCGACTGGATACCCGCCAGGCGGATTTCGACCAGTGCCTCGAGCGCCTGACGGCTTTGCCGGAAGGCCTGGACCGGGAGGTCAGCCGCACTGTAGCTGCCATCATTGAGGATGTTGCCCGGCGTGGCGATCAAGCCGTGCTGGAATACACGCTGCGCTTCGATGCTCTGGCGGCCGGGTCGGTGGCGGAGCTGGAAATTTCCCCGCGGCGCCTGGCAGCGGCGCTGGAGGCGACCGGGACGGCGCAGCGGGACGCGCTGGAGTACGCGGCCGATCGGATTCGGCGCTATCACCAGCACCAGTCCCAGCAGAGCTGGCAGTACCGGGACGAGTCGGGCAACCTGCTCGGCCAGCAGATCACGCCCCTGGAGCGGGCGGGGATCTATGTTCCTGGCGGCAAGGCCAGTTATCCCTCCTCGGTGCTGATGAATGCGCTGCCGGCAAAGGTGGCCGGGGTAGACGAAATTATCATGGTGGTTCCCGCCCCCGCGGGGGAGCTCAACGATCTGGTGCTGGCGGCGGCCGGAATCGCGGGCGTGGACCGGGTGTTCACCATCGGCGGTGCCCAGGCGGTTGCCGCGCTGGCCTACGGCACGCAGACAGTGCCGAAGGTGGACAAGATTGTCGGCCCCGGGAATATGTACGTGGCCGCCGCCAAGCGCCAGGTGTTCGGCCGGGTGGGGATCGATATGGTGGCCGGGCCCTCGGAAATCCTGGTGATCTGCGACGGCACTACCGACCCCGACTGGGTGGCGATGGACCTGTTTTCCCAGGCTGAACACGATGAAAACGCCCAGTCGCTGCTGCTTTGCCCTGATTCTGCCTACCTGGACCGCGTAAGCTCGAGCATCGATCGGCTCCTGCCGGGGATGGAGCGTGCGAATATCATTCGCGCCTCCCTCACCGGCCGCGGTGCGCTGATCCTGACCCGCGACCTGGCTGAGGCCGTTGCCATAAGCAACACCCTGGCGCCAGAGCACCTCGAATTATCGGTGCGTGAACCAGAGGTGCTGCTGCCAATGGTGCGCCATGCTGGAGCGATCTTCATGGGTGCCTACACGTCGGAGGCTCTGGGGGATTACTGTGCCGGGCCCAATCATGTGCTGCCCACCTCCCGCTCGGCGCGGTTTTCCTCGCCGCTTGGCGTGTATGACTTCCAGAAGCGCAGTTCGCTGATCATGTGCAGTGAACGTGGGGTGCAGGAACTGGGAAAGATGGCCTCGACACTGGCGCGGGCTGAGGATCTGACCGCCCATGCGCGCAGTGCCGAGATGCGGCTGAAACGGGATTAGCCGGCTGGGCTATGGGCGCAGTGACCGGCTAAACGCCTGCCTGGTTGAGAGCGCTGACTACCGCGCGCAATTCCATTTTCTCGCGGCCGCGCAGCAGGGAAATATCGACCGAATCGCCCGGCCGCAGCAGGGCGATGCGGTGCATGATCAGTCGACCGTCCTTTACCGGCTCGTCGTTGATATGCGTGATGAGATCCCCCGGCATGACGCCGGCCTTGCGCGCCGGACCGTTCATCGCTACCTCGAGTACCGCCAGTGCCTGCGCGATGTTGCCATTGTCCAGCTTGATGCCTACGGGCTCCACACTGACCCCCAGCCAGCCGCGGATGACTTCCCCGTAATCGATGAGATCCTGCATGACGAACACAGCGAGATTCACCGGAGTGGCAAGGCTTATACCTATACCGGTGGTGTTGTTCTGCCCCTCGCCATTGCCCGTATAGATCAGGGTGTTGATGCCCAGTAAGCGGCCGCGGGTATCGATCAGCGCGCCGCCCGAATTGCCGAGGTGGATGCTGGCGTCGGTCTGGATGTAGTCCTCATAGGCGTTGGGCTGCAGCCCGTAGCGACCCAGTGCGGATACGATGCCCTGGGTTACCGAGTGGCCGAAGCCCA
>JBFZEF010000292.1:0-5085 GCA_041307045.1 Halioglobus sp. | reverse complement strand
TGCCAGCAGGTCATCCCGCAGCGCCTCGTGCTCCGGCCGCTGCGCGAGGTCGTGCCGCTCATCCGGATCATTTTCCAGGTCGAAGAGCTGGATCCGCGCCGGGGCGTCCCCCGCCGGCAGGTGGTGAATCAGCTTCCACCGGCCATTGGTCACCGCCCGCGCCGGGGCCCACATCTGCGGTGTATGAAAGTTCACCTCGGTAAACAGGTACTCGCGCCAGTCAGTGGCTGCAGCGCGCAGCAGCGGGCTGAGGTCCCTGCCTGTGTAGTGCTCGCTGCTCGGGGGCATAGTCGCCCCGGCCATTCGCAGGACGGTGGGCATGATGTCCACCATCGACACCAGCTCATCGCGCACCTGGCCGGGCGTTACCCCGGGGCCGGCAATGATCAGGGGGATGCGCGTGCCGGCCTCGTACAGCGTGGTCTTGGCGCGCGCAAACGCCGGGCCGTTATCACTCCAGATCACGATAAGCGTATTCTCCAGTCGGCCCGACTTGCGCAGCTCATCGACGATTCGGCCCACGATCGAATCCAGCCTGGAGATGCTGTTGTAATAATTGGCAATCTCCTGCGTGGCGGCGCCGGGGCTCCAGCTGAAGGGACTCACCTGGTCGGCGCTGATGGGGGCTGCGGGAAGACCCCCGTGCTGGCGCACAAAGGGCGGGTGCGTATCCGCCAGGTCGATCTGGATATAGAACGGTGTACCCCCGGCCCGCTTTAGATAGCTGGCGACTTTCTCCCCAACCTTATCGACATCCAGGGTCCAGGGAGGTGCAGATTCCGCTGCCAGATCATCGAAGAACTCAAAAGCGGAGGCGGGAGCGACATGCAGTTTTCCCGCCAGGGCAGTGAAATAGCCGCGCTGCTCCATTAACAGCCGCGGCATCACAGGCCAGTCCTCCGTCATGCCAAAGCCCATATGGGCGAGCCCCAGCTGCCCGTTCTGGTGGGGATACAGGCCGGTCAGGAATGCGGCCCGGCTGGAGCTGCAGGACGGCTGTGTGACGTAGGCCCGGGTAAAACGGGCGCCGCGGGCAGCAAGCGCATCGATGTTCGGTGTGGGGATGGTGAGGTCGCCGTAACTCCCCAGCTGGGTGCCCAGGTCGTCCGCCGCTATGACCAGGATGCCGGGCGCGGCGGGCCCGGTATCGCCCGCACAGGAAACGCATAGCGGCAGCAGGGCGCTGGCAAGCAACACCATCAGTAATCGGAAAGCCATGAGCTACTGACCTACTACCCTGTGACTGAAACGGCTATTTTACCCCCAGGTATTTCTCCGTCAGCTTGTCGATCGACCAGGAGTCCGGCTTCTGGCTCGGCGGATAGTCCTTGAAGGTGGACAGGAACTGGGACATTACCGCCAGGCCCATGTAGCCTTGGGGTGCCTTGTCGATCATCCAATCCCAGTAGGTATTGGCGTTATGATCGGCCCGCTCGAAGGGATCCCGGCGCAGGTGGAAGAGCTTGAACATACGCAGGGTGACAAAGGGCTCCGCCCACAGGGCCATGGTCTGGGCGCGGTTCTCGGCGAAGACCAGTTTCCAGTCGCCAACCCGGATTCCGACGGGCATACCGCTGTCTTCCAGGTAGATAAATTCGCGCCGGGGGGCCTTTTCGACCTCGCCGGTGAGGTAGGGCAGGAAGTTGTAACCGTCGAGGTGCAGCCTGGACTTCTTGTTGCCCACCTGCCTGCCTTTGAGCAGGTCCTGCTTCAGGTTAGGGTCGCCGGCTGCGGCCGCGAGGGTAGGCATCCAGTCCAGGTGCGACATGACCTGGTTGGAAATCTGCCCGGGCTTGATCTTATCCGGCCAGCGCACCATGGCGGGCACCCGGTAGGCGCCTTCCCAGTTGGTGTTCTTCTCGCTGCGGAAGGGAGTCACCCCGGCATCCGGCCAGGTGTTGAAGTGCACACCATTGTCGGTGGAGTAGAACACGATGGTATTGTCGGCAACCTTGAGCTGGTCCAGCTGGTCCAGCATCTGGCCCACCAGTTTGTCGTGAGCCACCATCACATCATTGTAAAAACCCTGGCCGGACAGGCCTACATTCTTCGCTGCGATGTGGGTGCGAAAATGCATACCGGTGGTGTTGAGCCAGACGAAGAAGGGCTTGTCAGCCTTGACCGCCTTGTCGATAAATTTCAGGGCGCCGGCGACAAACTCCTCGTCAGCGGTCTCCATGCGCTTGCGGGTCAGGGCGCCGGTGTCCTCGATGCGGCCGTCCGCGTAGGAATGGATCACACCGCGGGGGCCGAACATTTTGCGAAAAGCCGGGTCGGCGGGGTAGTCAGGATCCTCCGGTTCCTCCTCGGCATTCAGGTGGTAGAGGTTGCCGAAGAACTCGTCGAAACCGTGGTTGGTGGGCAGGAACTTGTCCTTATCCCCGAGGTGGTTCTTGCCGAACTGGCCGGTGGTATAGCCCTGGGCCCTGAGCACCTCGGCGATGGTGATATCCCGGTCCTGCAACCCGAGTTCCGCCCCGGGCAGACCAACCTTGGTCAGACCGGTGCGAAGACCGGACTGGCCGGTGATGAACGTGGAACGCCCGGCGGTGCAGCTCTGGTCACCGTAGTAGTCGGTAAATCGAATACCCTCGCTGGCAATCCTGTCGATATTGGGCGTGTGGTAGCCCATGATGCCATCGCTGTAGGCGCTGATATTGGTGATACCGATATCGTCACCCCAGATAACCAGGATATTGGGTTTGTCCGCCGCCTGGGCGGACGCGGTAAAGACTGCGCTGAGCAACAAAAAAAGCAAAGGCGCGAGAACGGGTCGGTAGCTCATAGTTTTCTTCCTTATCGATAGCTTCTGACGGAACTGCCCGCGCAGCGCTGCCAGTGGAGGCTAGACGAAGGCTCACCGAAGGCTCGTCGCGTGCGGAACCACTTTTGTGGCGGGCCCGTCAGTATGATCGAATCGCGCAGGACTTCAACCGTCGTTCGAAACCGGCAAAATTTACGCAGGTTCAAACCCCATTGAAGCTTGCACTGCAACAATAAGTGAATACCATGGCGCCGCCCTGGCACGAGGTTTGCTGCACCAGCCTGGCGGGGGCACAAAACGGCGGTTTTTTGTGCCGAATGCACCCAGACCGACCGGCGTCGCCGGGCCGCCGCACCAGCCGGGTGCATGGGGCGATAGAACAATACCGTAATCCGGGACCCCGCAGCCCGGGAGGATGTTGAGACGATGACGAACATGACAGGCAATGGCGTGACCACGGGCAGGCTGCGCCGGACAATCGATGACCTGATCATCGCCGAGATGTTCCTGGTGCAGGCCACAATCGAAAGCGCCGCCGCCATCGGTGACGGCCTGTCCGCCCTGGGCCGCCGGATCACGACTGCGGATGAATCCGGGCTCGCGCCGGCCGATACCATCGGCGACGCCCTGCAGCGGCTTGCCGACAGCGTCACCGAGCCCTACACCAGCCGCTTCAAATACCTGCGGGAATTGCAGTCCGGCGACTACTGATTCGCCTATTGCTTATTCGAGGCCGCGAAGGCGGCCACTTGCTCCGCCGTCGCTTCAGTCTGGTATTTTTCCTTCCACTCGGAATAGGGCATGCCGTAGACCCGCTCCCGGGCCTGCTCGTAATCCAACGTAAGCCCTTCCGCCTCGGCCGCCGCCGCGTACCATTTGGCCAGGCAGTTGCGACAGAACCCCGCCAGGTTCATCAGCTCGATATTCTGCACATCCTTGCGACTGTCCAGGTGTGCCAGCAGGCGGCGCAAGACCGCTGCCTCTGCCCTGGTGATTGCCTCGCTGTCCTTGGTAGCTGTCATGGTAGTGTCCCTCCCGACTACACCGGCATATATTCGCCGCCGTTCACATCCAGCGCCGCCCCGGTGACCACGCTGGCGTAATCCGAAGCCAGGAAGACCGCCGCCTTGGCGCATTCGCCATCGTCGGGAATCACCCCCAGGGGGATGTTACGGGTGACCTCCGCGATCAGCTCCCGCTGTGACTTGCCGGTCTGGCTGGATTGCCAGGCGAAGTACCCCTCGACCGCGGGGCCCCACATCCAGCCCATATGGCAGCTGTTGACCCTGATCCCGTGTCGGCCCAACTCCAGGGCGAGATGCTTGGTGGCACTGCGCAGGGCGGACTTGGAGGCGCCGTAGCCGCCCTGGGTCGCCAGGGGTTTGTGCTCGACCATGGTCGCGATCATCACGATGGCGCCACCACCGGCGGCAATCATGGCGGGCACACAGGCCTGGGTGAGCTGCATGGTGCCAAAAAAATTGACGTCCATCGCCCGCCGCCAGCCATCGAGGTTGGCCTGCGCGATTGGCTCGAAGCTGCCCGGGTCGTAAGCGCTGTTGAACAACACATCGATGCGACCGAAAGCCTCGACGGCCCGGTCGGCGAGCGCCTGGCACTGGGCCGCATCGGCTATGTCGGTGATGACCTTCAGCACTTTCGTGCCCTGGCCCA
This sequence comes from Halioglobus sp., assembly GCA_041307045.1. Taxonomy (GTDB): domain Bacteria; phylum Pseudomonadota; class Gammaproteobacteria; order Pseudomonadales; family Halieaceae; genus JARRPM01. The sequence continues at coordinate 647 of JBFZEF010000292.1, read as the reverse complement.
GGGCCTGGATATCGCGCTCCGCCGCATCCAGTTTGCGCACGGTGCGGGCGGCCAGCACCACCGCTGCCGCGCCCTCCCTGGCCGCCAGCACCGCCAGTTCCTGCCCCAGGCCGGGACCGATCCCCGACACAATAACCACCTTGTCCTTGAGCAACATGCTGTGCGTCTCCCTGTAGTGTGGTGTGTGTAGGGGACAGATTTAAATCTGTCCCCGATTGTCCTTGTCAGGCGTACTGCAGCGCCACCCGCTCGCTGCCCACGCAGTCGCGCAGCTGCTGTAACAGCTCGTCGCTCGGCAGCACCTGCCAGCGCTCACCCAGCTTGATCCTGGCCACTCCCCCGGCCTGGCGATAGATCAGGGACACCGGGCAGTGGCCACCGCCGGCCCCCGCCAGGGTTTTCTCCAGCCAGTCGGTAAGCCGCGCATCCAGCATCTCGTCACTGACTTCGATGGTGAGCTCCGAAGCGTAATCCTGGCGCGCCTGCAAAAGGCTGCGCACACTGCGGGCGCGCATGCCGAGGCCCCCGGAATAATCGTCGTGGGCAATCGAGCCCTCGACGATGACGATATTGTCCCTGGCGAGCAGCTCCCTGTGTTCGGCGTAAGTGTCGGCGTACACCGTGACTTCAATGCGCGCGCTGCGATC
>JBFZEF010000289.1:0-3597 GCA_041307045.1 Halioglobus sp. | reverse complement strand
CGACAACGGCCTGGGTCCGCGGCAACAGTGCATTCAGAGACTCTCGCACCCGGTCGCCAAGGGGATGCGCCTGCACCTCGTGCCAGAGGCGCGTCCAATGATCCGGAATGGGATGGGGATTGTCGATACCCGAGTCCGCGGCGGGGTCGGTGGTCAGCCAGGACAGGGTGAGGTACATGCTCCAGAAGCAACCGAGCGCCTGCTGGCTCTCGATCTCAAGCCCGGCTTCCTGCACAAGATTGCGGAACGCAGCGGCAGAAAAGATACGGATATGGTTGGGCTCCTGGAAATAATACGCAGGAGCGGTGGCGGCAACCAACTGCTCGGAACGGGCATCCGGCACGGTCACTAAAAGACGGCCGCCGGGCCTCGTGACCCGTATCAGCTCCCGCATGAACCCCGCCGGGTCCGGCACATGCTCCAGTACTTCCGTGCAGATCACGAGGTCGGCGATGGCGTCCTCCAGCGGAATCGGATCGCAGTCGGATGCAATGGCCCGGTAGGCCCGTGCCGGGGATTTCCTGATGCGCTCCTCGGTGGCGGCGAGCCTGCGGCTGTCACGGTCGATGAATATCACCTCGGCGCTCTGCCCGGCGCAAAAGCCGATCAGGCCGCCATCGCCGCAACCCACGTCGACCACCGTGTGGGACGAGCGGATGCGAACACCCGGCGCCAGCTCCCCGGTCTTGCCGTTGAACCAGCCCTCGCGCACACGCTCGACGAGGCCGACCTGGGATGCGCTGGGCGCACTCACTTCTGTCATTGCCGTTTGCCTTCCACCACGCTGCCGATAAAGGCCGCCAGGTCCCGGGATATCTTCTCACTGGAAAAGTTCTGCGCCACCGCCCGGGCGGCAGCGGCCGCCATTGCCAGGTAGCGGGCCCTGTCCTGTTCAAGCAGGGCGGCGCTGTCGACGAAGCACTGGCGCAGCGAATCCCAGGAAATGCGCTGGGTGGTGGTACGATAGGCACGGCGCGGATCTATCGGCCAGGCCTGGGGCTCGAGGCTGGAGCGCACGATAAACGCGTTGTCCTCGTTGATATACATCTCCATGGCGGTATGGTTCGGCGCTATCGCCGGAACGGCTTCGACCATAAACTCCAGCAGCGGCAGGCACTGGCCCTCGGCGCTGGATGCGTTCACATAATAATCCGTCGCCCTCACCAGCTCGCGCAGCTGGTCAGCTGAAAGAAATCCGTGCAACGCCACGATCCTGCAGCTGAAGGGATGCAACTTGGAAAACAGCAGCAGCAAGTCGCCCATGAAGACCGACTTGTTGTGGTGCGACATCTTCAGCACCAGGGTTTTCCCCGGATCCGCCCGGAACGCCCAGCAGAACGCCGTGACGATATCCTTCCAGTTCTTCCTGCCATCCTCCGGGTTGAACACCGAGGTATACACCGTGCCGTCCAGTTGCAGGCTGACGGGGGCGCCGCCGGATTCGGCGGCGGGCGCCGCCGGCAGGGCCGCGCCAGCGGTCGTCATCGCCTGGGCGCCAATGCGCCGCAGGGACAGCCTGCTCAGGCCCAGGCCAAGGGTGCGGTGGTCGCGGGCCCCGGGCAGGGGTACGGCGGTCAAGCCGCAAAAATGGATGCTGCTGGCGCCAGCGGGCAGGGAAAAGCGCAGCGGAAAACTGCGCATTTCCCCTGTCAGCTGCAGCGACCGGGTACAATCCCCGATCCTGACTTCGATAGTGCGGCCCTGGTTCTCACCGTAACCCACCATGGCCAACTCCAGCTCGAAGTCTCCCTGCACCTGCCAGGGCAGGATGATTTCCGGCGTGGGTGTCCGCGACCAGCAACCCCAGTCCTCCTCCGCGTAAAAGCCCACCAGGTACTGCCCCGCCGACTCGCCCCTGGAGACGAAGGCCCAATTCACCTCAGCGCCGTCCCACAGGGCCTCGCCCCGGCCAGGGCCATCCGCCCCGGCACTCCTGACGGTGACGCGCTCCTCGTCGATATCGCACTGGCGGGAATCGACCAGGGTCGCCTCAAGCTGCAGCGCCGGACGGTTCGCGCCGCGTAAGCCGGCAGGCGCAGGCTGGCCAGGCTCCTGCGCATCCACCGGCGCGGGTATGGTGACAACCCGTACGCCGCTACCCACCTGCCGGCGGATCACCCGGGTCGCGTAATCGGAGATGGTTATGACATTGCCGATATCCCGCAGGGCCGTCACCCAATTGGGCGAGGGACCGTCGCTGTCCCAGTCCTCGTCGGGGATGCTGCCGAACTCCCAGGCCATCACGCAGACGGTGGGGCAGCGCAGCCCCCGCTGCGTATTGTGGGGCGGGGTGAAAGAGAGAAAGACCGCGCCGGTGCCGGCGGCCTGCGCCTTCGCGTAAATCTCATCCACCTCCTGCGCGGGATTGTCGACGAACCTCACTTCCCCGAGCGAACGCAGCAGCGGCAGGTATTTCTGCAGGATGAAGTAATAGCTGTAGTCCGCCTTGCCCAGGTCCCTGCTTACCGTGCTTGCCCTGGTGCCGGAGTAGACCGCGATAATCATGTCATTGCCCCGCATCCCGCGGCAGCTGGCCCAGGACTTTCTCAAACCGGCTCCTGGCAACCGCCGTGGAGCAGTAACCCTGCTGCGCTTGCGCCGCGGCATCCGCCAGCGCGCGGTAGCGGCGCCGGGACGTCCGGTACAGCAGCGCGCTGGCGGCAAATGCACCGACCAGAGACTCCCAGTCGATTCTCTGCCACAGGGTTCGAAACACCTGCCGCGGGTCCTGGGGCCAGAAGGTGAGTTCCGGGGAGGACTCCACGATAAACGCGTTGCGTGGCGTGATGTACTCGCGCATCGCCGAATTACAGGGCGCCACCGCCGGTACCCCGGCGGACATGAATTCCATCAGCGGCAGGCACTGCCCCTCGCCGCGGGATGCATTGACGATGAAATGGCTGTGCAGCAGCAACTGCTCGTACTGCTGCTGCGACAGGTAGCCATGGATGAACACCAGGCGGCAGCGGAAGGGATGCAGCTGTATCAGGAAGGTGAAGATATCCCCGTACAGTTCATCGAGTTCGTGGTAGGTGATCTTGATCAGCAGGGTTGCACCGGCATCCTCGCGAAACGCGTAGACAAAGCCAGTGATGATGTCCTCCCAGTTCTTGCGGCCATCCTTGGGATTGAAGATGGCCGTGTAGAGTACGCTGCGCGGAGTTCGAAAGTGCCTGGCGAGGTTGCGCGGCGCGGGCCAGTCACGCAGGGATGTCAGCAGGGCGCCCGCCCTGTGCGCGCCGTTCCAGGCTTGCTTCTCGAGTACTAACGGCCGCAGGGATATGCGGGCAATACCCAGCCCCAACCACCTGGGGTCGTCCGGGTGTTCGCCGGGGCCCAGTCCGAGGCCGTTGATAGCGATATAGTCCGTGGGCGCAATGGCGGTGAAATCCAGTTCGTAGGCGCTGCGACCGTCCTCCAGGATAAGCGCCTGGCGCCCGGCGCCGAGGCTGACATCGACCTGGCGCCCGTGGTTATGCAGGATGTGGAACACTTCGATCACCAGCCGAAAATTGCCCGCGACCGCGACCGGCAATTGGATCGCGACATCGGCTGAGGATGTCCACCGCCCCGGGGGCTCGCAGTCATAAAGCCCCG
>JBFZEF010000283.1:0-7143 GCA_041307045.1 Halioglobus sp. | reverse complement strand
GATCTAGAAAGTCATCACGGTACGTACCACTGCGTACGATGCCGCACCTGCCGAAGGAGGCTCCGCCACAATAGAGGCGATCACCGCAGTGCACGATGCGGGAATCTCATCTTTTGTCGGGGAAGAGGTGGCGGTGTCCGATCGTCCCGAACTGACTTCAGCGAAAGTCGTTATTTCCGGCGGTCGCGGCATGCAAAATGGCGAGAACTTCAAGCTGCTTGAGGGTATCGCGGACAAGCTCGGTGCAGCCATCGGCGCTTCCCGCGCTGCGGTAGATGCCGGCTTTGTCCCGAACGATTACCAGGTCGGCCAGACAGGCAAGATCGTGGCCCCGGATCTCTACATCGCCGTCGGCATTTCCGGTGCTATCCAGCACCTGGCCGGTATGAAGGACTCCAAGGTCATCGTGGCCATTAACAAGGATGAGGATGCGCCGATTTTCCAGGTGGCGGATTACGGCCTGGTTGCCGACCTCTTTGTCGCCCTGCCCGAGCTCGAAGCCAAGCTCTAGCGTCAGGTTCCCAGGGAAAGAACCGGCCTTGTGCCGGTTTTTTTTGTTCTGGAAAGGTGAAAATGAAGGCAACGAACCTAATCCCGTCGCAAGCGGTCAGAAATGGCGATCGGAGTAGGGTAGTTGAGCACCACGATATAGGAGGACACCAGCAGGGTGATGATCGTGGTGGCCTGGATCAATACAGAAGCCCGCTCCGAGATCAGGGCGCCCGCCACCGCCACGTAAGCAATCAGCAGCGAGAACTCGCTGGCCTGGCCGAGACGAAAGCCGAGGTCCCAGGCGAGGGTTCGCTTTTCACTGACACCCTTGAGCAGGAAGCGGAAAACCACCGGCTTGAGGCCCAGCACCAGCGCCGCCAGCAGCAGGGCGGGCGCGAGCACCTGGTTAAGCAGGGCCAGATCGAAGCGCGCGCCCACAGCGAAAAAGAACAGGATAAGAAAAAAGTCCCGCAGTGGCTTCAGGTTGACCGCAATGTACTGTGCGATGGGGCTGGTAGCGATGGTAACGCCTGCAATGAACGCGCCGATTTCCTCGGACAGCCCGAACCACACAGCGGCCTCGGCCAGGCCCAGGCACCAGCCGATGGCCAGCAGGAAAATGTATTCATGGAAGCGGTCAAAGCGGGTAATCAAGGGTAACAATGCGTAGCGGACTACCAGCAGGGCGCCCCCGAACAGCAGGGGCAGGCTCAGCAAAGAATAGGCGAGTTTGATGCCCACGGCGTCCGAGCCACCCGCTGCAGAGCTCAACAGCAGCATCAGCACTATGATGGCCAGCAGGTCCTGGAGCAGCAGCAGGCCAATCATCAACTCGCCGATATGCCGATGGTGCAATACCGTCGTTGGCAGTAACTTGATACCGATAATGGTCGAGGAGAACATCATCGCGGCACCGATTATCAGTGCATCGGCTGTGCTGAAGTCGAACAGGCGAGCGACGCCAAAGCCCAGCCCCAGGAATATCGCTGAACTGGATACGGCCACGACCATGGATTTGCGCAAGGTCGACCACAACGCCTGGGGCTGCATATCCAATCCCAGCAGGAACAGCAGGAATATAATGCCGATATGGCTGATGTCTGCCAACAGTTTGGGATCGGGCACAAGGGACATGCCGTAGGGACCTATGCAAGCGCCCAGGGCAATATAGGCGATTATCAGAGGTTGGCGGGTGTAGAGGGCGAGGGAGGCGAATAGCGCCGCGCCGGAAAAAATCAGGAAAAAGGAAAAGGTAATACTGCCTGGATCCATCCGGGTCGCTCCCTGCTCGGGTGTTCGGCGAGTGTAACCAACGGTGTCCGCAAGAGAAACCGTCGTGAATGGCTTATCCCCGCCGGCGGAACAGCGGCAGTGGCTGGTCAATGGCTGCCTGGTAGTGCTCGCTGAAATCCTTCAGGCTTGCCAGGGCCTCCGCCAGCAGGGATTCGTCCGCAAGCTGGAAAGCGTCAAAACCGCAGCGGGCAAGGTAGCTCATCTGGTCGCGGATAAAGTGACCACAGGCGCGCAACTCACCGGCGAAGCCGCGTTCGCGCAGTTCACGGCCGTAGGAGAATCCGCGGCCGTCGGTGAACTCAGGAAAATTGATAGCGATCAGGGGAATCCGCTCCAGGTGATCGAACAGGGGCGCCGGGGCCTGCCCGGGCTCGAGCATCACGGCGCGTCCGCTCTTGTCGGTCAGCCGCAGCCACTGGTCCAGGCTGAGGATCTGATGCCTGCCCGGGTTTGCCGTGTCGGCGTCCACTGGCTGCCAACTGTCCTCGACGACACGGTTCGCTTTAATCAGCTTTCTCATAGACCCGCTCCTTGAAAGGTTCTATGCCGACGCGGCGGTATGTCTCCAGGAAAATTTCCTCCCCCTCTCGCAGATCGAGGTACGTGGAGAGCAATTTGTCGATGACCGCGGGCATATCATCCTGGCTGAACGAGGGACCCAGTATCTTGCCGATCGATGCATCCTTTGCCTGGCTTCCCCCCAGGCACACCTGGTAGAACTCCTCTCCCTTCTTGTCCACGCCCAGGATCCCGATATGGCCGATATGATGGTGGCCACAGGCGTTCATGCAGCCGCTGATATTCAGTTCGATGGGGCCCAGGTCGTAAAGGTAATCGAGGTCGTCGAAGCGGGCCTGGATCGCCTCCGCCACTGGTATGGACTTGGCATTGGCGAGGGAGCAGTAGTCCCCGCCTGGGCAGCAGATCATGTCGGTGAGATAACCGTGGTTAGGCGTTGCCAGCCCGGCCTTTTGCAGTTGTTGCCACAGGGGATACAGCTGCTCCATCTGCACATCAGCCAGCACCATGTTCTGCTGGTGGGTGGTTCGACACTCCCCAAAAGAATACTGATCTGCCAGATCCGCGACCAGTTCAAGCTGGGTATCGGTGATGTCTCCGGGTGCGAAGCCGGTAGCCTTTAGGGAGAGATTAACAATCCGGTACCCGGGGACCCTGTGATCGACGGTATTGCGCTTGACCCAGTTGCCGAAAATCGGGTCCGCGCCACACTTGTCCGCAAGCCCTGCGCGGGCAGTCGCATTATCGAAGTCGACATAGGCCGGTTCCGTGAAAAACGACTTCGCCCGCATCATCTCTGCTTCGGTGAGGGTGGTGGGGCCGTCTTTCACCAGGGCCCACTCCTGCTCCACTGCCTCCCGAAATGCATCCACTCCCATGGCCTTCACCAGTATCTTGATACGGGCCTTGTACTTGTTGTCCCTGCGGCCATTCAGGTTATAGACGCGCAGGATGGCTTCAAGGTAGGTGAGCAGGTGTTTTTTCTCCAGCCAATCACATACAACGGAGCCGATCACAGGCGTGCGTCCAAGGCCGCCTCCGGCGAGAATCCTGAAGCCGACTTCCCCGCTGGCATTGGCTAGCAATTCGATGCCGATATCATGGGCGTGGATCGCGGCCCTGTCCTGGCTGCTGCCACAGACCGCGATCTTGAATTTGCGCGGCAGGAAAGCGAACTCAGGGTGCAGGGTAGACCATTGCCGGATGATCTCGCACCAGGGGCGCGGGTCCTCCAACTCGTCTGTAGCCACCCCTGCGTACTGGTCAGTGGTTGTGTTGCGGATGCAATTGCCGCTGGTCTGGATCGCATGCATCTGCACACTGGCCAGTTCGGCGAGTATGTCCGGCACTTCCTCGAGCCTCGGCCAGTTCAGCTGTACGTTCTGGCGGGTGCTGATGTGGGCGTAGCCTTTATCGAACTCGCGGCTGATCAAAGCGAGCTTGCGCAACTGCCTGCTGCTCAACAGGCCGTAGGGCACGGCAATCCGCAACATGGGCGCCAAACGCTGGATGTAAAGTCCGTTTTGCAGGCGCAGCGGCCGGAACTCGGCTTCTGGCATTTTTCCGGCAAGATACCGCCTGGTCTGGTCGCGGAACTGCTGGACCCGCTGGTCAACAATGGTCTGGTCGTATTGGTCGTAGACGTACATCAAAGGTCCTGCTGGTATGGCTCCCGACCTCCCCCGGTGGGGCGGGATGGCTACATTACCAGAAAAATCAGGCGCGAATTAGTAAGAATATTTATAAGGTTAGAACCTGGGTTTGCTTGGTAAATGCCGCAGTGTTGAGCCCGTGGCGCATGCTTGGGAATAGCGCCAATGCTGCTATAATCGCCCAGGTTAAAAACCCCTCATGGAGAAGACCATGTCAGACGAGACCAACATCGAGCGCGAAGCAGACGGCGTAGCGGATGCCATCGCCGTTACCGCCATAATAGGCGTTATTGTGCTGACACTGTGTATCTGGCTACAGGGCATGCCATCCTGAGGCAGAGGGGTTCCAGGCCTGAGAGGCTTCAGTTCCCTGCATTTTTCAGCACCAGCTGCACCACCGTTAGAACGGTGCCGATAAACAGCAGGGTAAAAATAATGCCGGTAGCGATAAATACGCCGGCCCGACCCTGCTTGAAATCCCGCTCACGGTTTTTGCTGCTCTGCACCCCGAGGCTGGCGGCGAGCACACTGCTGACCACCTGCAGGGGATTGAGTCGGTTTTGGGCAGCGTTTTCCGCCTGGGTTTCATTGCCCGACCCTGCAGGATTCTCCTTCTTGCCAGCCATATCTATACTCCTCCTCAATAGCCAAGGACAGGGCGCAGCCAGCGCTCCATGGTCGCCAGGGTCTCGCCCTTGCGCCGCGCAATATCTCCCACCTGGTCCCGGCCGATCTTGCCAACGGCGAAGTAGTCGGCCTCGGGGTGTGAGTAGTAGAACCCGCTCACCGCTGCCGCCGGGCTCATGGCATAACTTTCAGAAAGCTCAACGCCACAGGTATTGCTTGCATCGAGCAGCCTGAACAGGGTCGCCTTTTCGGTGTGGTCCGGGCAGGCGGGATAGCCGGGCGCGGGCCGGATACCCCGATAGCGCTCCCTGATAAGGTCATCGTTGCTCAATCGCTCATCGCGGGCGTAGCCCCATAACTCGGTTCGCACCAGGCGGTGCAGATGTTCCGCAAAGGATTCCGCCAGCCGGTCTGCGAGGGCTTTGAGCATGATACTGTTGTAATCGTCGTGCTGCGCCTCGAATTGCGCCGCCAACTCCTTTACGCCATGGCCGGTGGTAACGCAGAAGCCGCCGATATAATCACTGGCGCCGCTACCGATGGGGGCGATGAAATCCGCCAGGCTGAGGTTCGGCTTGCCGTTGGGCTTTTCCAGCTGCTGGCGCAGATGGTGCAGAGTGGCAATCACCCGGCTGCGGGACTCATCAGCGTACACGTCGATGTCATCCGCCCCGGAGCGCGCCGCGGGCCAGAAACCTATCGTGGCCCGTGCCGAATGAAGATTTTCAGCGATATGGCGCCGAAACATGTCCGGGGAATCGCCAAACAACTCGGTGGCCTGGGCGCCCACGACCTCGTCCTGCAGGATATCCGGGTACTTGCCGGCCAGCTCCCAGGTGAGGAAAAACGGCGTCCAGTCGATGGTGTCCACCAGCTGTTGCAACGGGAAATCGTCGAACACGCGGGTACCCGTGAAAGCGGGGCGAGGCGGTGTGTAATTGCTCCAGTCGAGCTGCAGGCCGTTGGCCACTGCCTCGGCATAGGTGAGCTGCCGGGCCTTGGGCTGGCGATTGGCCACGCGCTCGCGCACCTGCTCGTACTCTTCCCGGCGGGCCTCGACAAAAGCCTGTTTGCCGTTGCCGACAAGCTGGGTAGCCACCGCGACACTGCGCGATGCATCTGGCACGTAAACCACCACATCCCGGCTGTAGTGGGGGTCGATTTTTACCGCGGTATGCGCCTTCGACGTGGTGGCGCCGCCGATCATCAGCGGCACGCTGAACTCCAGTCGCTCCATTTCACTGGCCACATGCACCATCTCATCCAGTGAGGGCGTGATCAGGCCGCTGAGGCCTATGATGTCCACCTTCTCCTCCCGCGCAACCCGCAGGATCTCCTCGCAGTGCACCATAACCCCGAGGTCGATCACTTCGAAATTGTTGCACTGCAGCACGACACCCACGATGTTTTTACCTATGTCGTGCACGTCGCCTTTCACCGTGGCCATCAGGATCTTGCCGTTGGTGTTGTTGCCGCCCGTTTTCTGCGCTTCGATGAATGGCTGCAGATAGGCGACAGCCTGCTTCATCACCCGGGCGCTCTTAACCACCTGGGGCAGGAACATTTTGCCCTCGCCAAACAGGTCGCCCACCACGTTCATGCCGTCCATCAGCGGCCCCTCGATCACCTCGATAGGGCGCGCATAGTGGTGGCGAGCCTCTTCCGCATCCTCGATCACCCAGGTATTTATGCCCTTTACCAGGGCGTATTCCAGGCGCTTGGCGACGGGCTGTTCCCGCCAACTGAGATCCTCGACCCTGGCCTCCCCGGCCCCACTGGAGCGGTAGTTTTGTGCCAGGCTCAACAGGCGCTCGGTGGCGTCGTTGCGCCGGTTGAGGATCACGTCCTCCACGGCCTCGCGCAGGTCCGGGGGCAAGCTGTCGTAGAGCGCGAGTTGCCCAGCATTGACGATGCCCATATCCATGCCGGCCCGGATCGCATGGTAGAGAAACACCGAGTGAATCGCCTCGCGCACGGCGTCGTTGCCGCGAAAGGAAAATGACACATTGGATACACCGCCGGAAACAAGCGCACCGGGTAGTTCGGCCTTGATGTAACGGGTCGCCTCGATGAACTCCACCGCGTAGTTGTTGTGCTCCTCGATCCCGGTGGCAACCGCGAATATATTTGGGTCGAAGATAATGTCATTGGGATTGAAGTCCAGTTTGCCAAGCAGCAGGTCGTAGCAGCGCTTGCAGATGTCCTTGCGCCTCTGCAGGTTGTCAGCCTGGCCCTGTTCATCGAATGCCATCACCACGACCGCCGCGCCATAGCGCTGGCACAGGCGGGCCTGGGCGAGAAACTCGGCTTCACCGGATTTAAGGCTGATGGAATTCACCACTGCCTTGCCCTGGATACATTTCAGGCCGGCCTCGATGATCTCCCACTTGGAGGAGTCAACCATTACGGGTATCCGGGAGATATCCGGCTCCGAGGCTATCAGGTTGAGGAAGGTGACCATGGCCGACTTGGCATCCAGCATGCCTTCGTCCATATTGATGTCGATGATCTGGGCACCGTCTGCCACCTGGGTGCGCGCAACATCCAGCGCGGCCTCGTA
>JBFZEF010000282.1:0-19546 GCA_041307045.1 Halioglobus sp. | reverse complement strand
GGCCATTGCCGAGTACTGTGACGATATCTGGGGCGTCCTCCCCACGCAGATCAAGCTTGAGTGACGACTGCCGTAACTTTCTGGTCGCCGCTGCCCCGTGCATGGCGCCTCGACGCAGGGTGAGGGATAATAGTGCCAACGACGGCCAGGCCCAGGCACTTTATGCTGCATTTTAAGCGGTACTCGCAACCGGCGCTAAGGCCCCAAGTCCTGGCAATGCTATACGAACGGCAAACCACCCGTGATTGAAACCGCCGCGCTCTCCCTGGCGACCTTCTTCGCCACCATCGGCCCGCTGGATGTGGCGGCGATATTTGCTGCCTTGACCGCCCACTCCACGCGCCAGCACCGCCGCGCCATGGCCGTGCGGGGCACGCTGATCGCAACTTTCATCCTGCTGCTGTTCGCCCTTGTCGGCGAGGCGGTCCTGGGAGGGCTGGGGATATCACTGGCGGCCCTGAGAACTGCCGGGGGCATCCTCCTGCTGCTTATCGCGATTGAAATGGTTTTCGCGCGCACCACCGGTGGCACCTCAACCACCGACGAAGAAGAAAAGGAAGCGATGTCCAAACAGGATATCTCGGTGTTCCCGATCGCCACCCCCCTGATCGCCGGGCCTGGTGCGATGGGCGCCGCCATCCTGCTGATGGCCGATGCCGAAGGCGAGCTGACGCACCAGCTGATCGTACTGGCGTCACTGCTGGTCATCCTGGGTTCTACCCTGGCAGGCATGCTACTGGCAGGCCGCATCCAGAAGCTACTGGGTGTCATCGGCATGCACGTTATCACCCGCATCATGGGAGTGCTGCTCTCCGCACTGGCCATCCAGTTCATCTTCGACGGCGTAGCCCAGAGCGGCCTGCTCGCAGGCATCGGTTAGCGATCGGCCCCGGGCTGCGCGGTTGTATCGCCCATCGGCAGGCGCGTAGAATCTTGAAACCCAACCACAGGACCTCCACATGGCCAGATTTCTGCTTTCGATTGCTTGCCTTGGCTTCTGCCTGCCGGCATTCGCCACGGATGTAACCCTTCTCACCGGCTACCAATACAACTCGAACTTCGAGATCGTCTCTGCCAATGAGCTACCCCCGGTGGTGGCACCCAACACCGGGGAACCGGGCGATGACGTCGAACTCGATGACAGCGCCGCATTCAGTCTCGCCGTAGACTTTGTGTTCGAGCAACAGCAGACCAAGCGCATCGGCTTTTACGTGTCACACCAACAGACCGAGTTCGACTCCAATGCAGGGCTGAACGATTCCGATATTGATATCACCCATTTGCATTTCACTGCCATGAGCTATTACCCGCAGGACCGGATGGAGCCCTTCGTCCTGGCCGGCATCGGCGCGGGTTTTTTCTCGCCGAAGGATTCCACCCTGGATGATGAGACCAAATTCTCGGCGCAGGTCGGTGCTGGCACCAACTACCGGTTTACCGACAACCTGCTGCTGCGCCTTGACGTACGCTGGCTGGCGACATTTTTCGACAGCAACGGCGCGGCGTTCTGCAGCGGCGGCTGCGTCATCGGCGTGAGTTCCCAAGCCTACAGCCAGGTGCAGGCGAATATAGGGCTGATGTTCCGGTATTGATGTGGCGTAGTTGCTTTTTGCGCAAGGCAGGAACGATATGAAGCTGATAATCCAGATCCCATGCCTGAACGAGGCACAGACGCTACCGGCCACGCTGGCTGACCTACCCCGCCGGATTGATGGGGTGGACGCTATCGAGGTGCTGGTCATCGATGACGGCAGTGATGACGGGACTGCAGAAATGGCGCAGTCGCTGGGTGTCCACCACCTGGTCCGGCACACGACCAATCGCGGGCTGGGGAGGGCGTTTCGTTCCGGTCTGGACCGGGCACTGCGTGAAGGCGCGGATATCATCGTGAATACTGATGGTGACGGCCAGTACTGCGGCAGCAGTATCGCCGCCCTGATTAGCCCGATACTGGAGGGACGGGCCGACATCGTCATTGGCGATCGTAAAACGGCAAACAACCCGGAGTTCGGCAAGACCAGGAAATTCCTGCAATGGCTGGGCAGCTATGTAGTGCGCTCCCTGTCTGGAGTAAACGTACCCGATGCGGTATCCGGGTTCAGGGCCATTTCGCGCCAGGCCGCTTTGAGACTGAACGTGCTCTCAACGTTCAGCTACACCGTTGAGATGATCATCCAGGCCGGCAACAAACAGATGACCGTACTCAGCGTGCCGGTGCGCACCAACCCCAAAACCCGTGAGTCCAGGCTGTTCCGCAACATACCGCAGTTTATCGCGAGGCAACTGGTGTCCATGCTGCGAATATACGCAATGTACCGTCCGATGCGCTTCTTCTTTTATCTCGGCGGTCTGCTCTGTGTCATGGGGTCGATCCCTGTACTGCGGTTCCTACTGGCCTACTGGGCCGGCGATGGCGATGGTCATGTGCAGTCACTGGTGTTGGGTGGGGCGCTTTTGACCATGGGTTTTCTGGTATTCGTCAGCGGCTTATTGTCGGACCTGATTTCGCAGAATCGGCAGCTGAACGAAATCACCCTGGAAAAGGTTCGTGCCATCGAGCTGAACATGGCCGACCGACTATACGCCGGGGAACGCGGCGCATCACCGGACATCACCAGGGACTGAGTGGAGAACTAAATACCGCTGCCGCGTGGCTGCTGCGACCGGCTCAACCAGTCCGGGCCAGCTGCTGCAGGACTGCATCAACGACATAGTCTGCCAGATTGACTTTGTCTGCCATGTACGCCTGCAGGCGCCGGGCCAGCACAGTTCTATCCAGGGCCCCAGCCTCCCCGACGGCCCTGCATAATGCAGGGAAATCGACCACGGGCACCTTCCACAACAAGTCCCTCGCTGCCAGTTCGTCGGTATAGCAACGCCGATCATCAGCCGCGTAGACGGAGGGCACGCCCAGCAGCACAGCCTCACCCGCCATGGTGGCACTTTCTCCTATATAGCAGTTACAGTGGGCCAGCAAATGATGGAGCTGCTCCACCCGGCCGCGGTAACGATACTCCTCGAGTTCGTCGGGCAAGGGCAGCTCCGACGAGATATGCACCCTGCCCTGTTCACTGAGATACCTGACGAACTTGCTGGTGGTATCTGTTTTCCAGCCCGCATGCCCAAGGTCGTGGTTGGCCTGCCAGCCCACTAGCCGGATAAAAAAGTTCGGCGCCCCTCCCGCCAGGCCGGCCGCCAGCGCCAGATCGCGGTCCGGAGTGAAGTTATCCGGATGCAGGTAGGACAAGTCCTTGGTGCCAGGAAACCGGCTGGTCCGGTTGCGGGCAATGGGCCCGTCATAGCTTTGTGGAACATGCAAGTGACTGATAAATGGTAGCGTGGCCCGGTGCTGCAGCGGCGCACGCTCGGTGTCGTAGAAGCTGACGGTCGGTATGCCCAGAATCTTGCCCACATGGGAGATCGCCACCGCGCCAAACCCGCACATGACGTCGGGCTTGAACTGCCGGGCAACACCCAGCAGGACGAGGTCCCGCCGCACCAGTTCCAGGCCCAGGGAAACCAGGTTGGTACCGGCGGTGGAAATTACGCGGTGCTCCACGCCGAAAGCATCGAGCAGGCCGGTCGTGACATCCTTGCGCCTGCTGACTACCTGGACCGCATGCCCCGCGCGCTGCCATTTCCTCATGGGGTTGAGAAAAAAAAGCACGTCGGCGGGATGGACAATATCAACCAGGATTTTCATCTTCCGGACTGGTTGGCCGGCATTGGGGCCGCAGCTTCGACAGTCGGCGGCACCGGCGTGCGAGCGACCAACTCATTCCAGAGCAACAGGCAGAAGAACGTCAGGGCTGGAATGAGGTGCAGGCTTATCCTGCCTACTGCGGTAAAGTGCATGGCACCCCGGGAGTACCTGGTACACAGGAACAGGAACAGGAACAGGACCATGGCACTCAGCAGGGTAGCGGCAACAACCGCCAATTTGCCGCTGGCTGACTTTCGCAAGACCAATACCAGTGGGGTTAGCCCGACCAAAAGATAACCAAGCAGGTGCCAGTTATCCTGTATCAAGATGCTCGTAGCGATACCGGCCAGTGCACCGGGACGATAACGCAGATTTAGATCCGCCAGCGAATGCCCGGCAACCGCCAGGTCCTGGGGTACAAGGAGCAGCGCCAATGCCAGCACGACGACTCCGGCGGCGAGCAGGGTCAGCGCGCGACGCACCGGCAGGAGCACTACAATTACTCCGGGGATAAATGTCAGCAACCAGAAAAGTCCCTCGTTCTTGATCAGGGGACAGCACAACGCGAAAAATATCGCCACCATCGCCTGGCCCCGCCCGCGGCCAAGGGACCAGTTATGAAAAGCCATGATCGCCGCGCAATAGACGGCCCCCAGGAACAGATCAGCATAACCGGCCAGAGCCACGTGGGTACCCAGCAACGGCATCGAAAGCAGCATATAGGTAAATACCGTGGCGGTGAGGACGGTGCTCCCCGCCGCGCGGGCCTGTCCATAGAATGCCGCCAGCAGTCCCAGGCAGCACAGCAGCCAGGGCAGGTTTATCAGGCTCTCATCCCAGCGGCCGAGCGACAGGCTCACCCATGTCTGCAGCAAGGGTGTGGTGACAGGATAGCCCGGGTGATGATCGGTGAAGACGCCGGCGCCGCCCAGTTCCAGCCACTGCTCATTCTCCACGAAGGGAACGAGACTCTTTGAATCAAACCAGACCTTGGCCTTGGTCGCCCAGTGCATGGTCGCATCCCAGGGAAACAGGGGGCGCCATAACAGTTCCAGGCCCAGGGTAACCAGGCGCAGCACAATCAAAAGGACGAGTAGAACCAGGAGTAACTTTTGTGGTGCTGACAGGCGCTGATTCGCAGGCTCGGCCAGGGGCTGGCCGGGGCCGCGAGCAATACACCAGCGACGGGCCGAAGCCAGCAAGACAATCAGCGCAGCCACAATGAGGGCTATAGTGGAAAAACTGAGCGCGGCGCCGGTGCTGTCTGTCAACCTTATCAGCAGCGGCACCAGCAGCAGACCCGCCAACATGCCGTTGCCCCACACCACTGAAGTTCGACCGGGGAA
Source organism: Halioglobus sp. (assembly GCA_041307045.1). Classification (GTDB taxonomy): domain Bacteria; phylum Pseudomonadota; class Gammaproteobacteria; order Pseudomonadales; family Halieaceae; genus JARRPM01. The sequence goes on along the minus strand of JBFZEF010000282.1, from coordinate 14,497 downwards.
CGCGCCAGGCATCACCCGGTCGACCAGGAGTCCACCGAGGAACAGGGGCAGGGCCAGGGCCAGGGCCAGGGCAAGCATCAGGTTCATCCACTCCATTCAAATGACCCTGAACAACGCGCCCACGGCAGTGGAGGCCATCAGTTTGACCGGTATCACCTCGCCCCTGCCATTTGCCAGACGACCAGCTTTCTGTTTGAACCCCAGGGATGTAGGCGGCAGCAACACGATGTAGTCACCTGCATGGAGGTAGCGGCGCGCAGGCAAGCGTTTGCCAGGGCGCTGCCAGTACACGTTGAGGGGATAGAGATGGTACGCCGTGCGCATGCCGAGGTAGTCATCGTCCGAGCTGACAAACACCCGGCCTGTATTCGACGCAACCTGGCGTTTTACTTCTGTGGCAAAGTTTACCAGGGCCGCATCGAGACCGGCGGCTAACTTATCTTCCGCTTCCAACCCGGCGAATAGCCTGCGTGTCTCGCCCAACTGGCCCAGGAATTTTCCCTGCCATAAGACATCGAGTGCGAACCAGCAGAAAAGGAACAGGCCGGCGACCACCTGCCAGTCGAATCGGCTGCTTGCCCGCTTGGTCACTATGGCGCCATAAAAAACCAGGCTGAGGCAAAGCAAGGCGGCGATTACAGGCACAGGGTAAATCAGCGCCCCGAAAGAGCCTGCACCCCAGTTCCGGTTAATGGACGCATGATTCCAGGATACTGGCGCAAACCAATCGGCGCGAATAAACCTCAACCGGTTGCCCGTGGTCGGGGGCAGCAGTTGGACACTCTCGAGCAGAACCGATTGACCAGGCCTGCCACGGAAAATAAGTCCAAATTCGCCCACTTTACCCTGCCAATCGGGTGCGGCAGTCAGGGCTTGCCAGCGCTCGAGCCCCACCTCTGCGGGCAGGCGATAATGGCTGGATCTGCCACCGACATTCGCTGGCTTCCAGAGCACGGCGAGGGCATCTGTCTGTGGCGGTTGGCGAAATACCAGATGCAGCAAGGGATAGTTGCCGGCTTCCAGACCCGGCGGGTTCCACAACAAAACTCCCAGGCCAGTACCGTCCAGCAGCAAGCGCGAAACCCCTCCGGTAGAAACAACTCTCCCCAGGTCGACGCGCGCGGCAGCTATATCGAGGGAGATCGCGGGCGGCGGATCGACCGGGGCAGTAACTACAAAAAACAGGGACAAGCCGGCGACCATTGCTATTGCTGCGCAAAGCAATGACGCGGCGATAATTTTCAGCATGACTATTGAATCAGAAAAACCCCAGCGGGTTGATGTCGTGGCTCACCAGCATGTTCTTGGTCTGCTGGTAGTGGCCCAGCGCCATCTTGTGGCCCTCGCGGCCTATGCCGGACTTCTTGTAGCCGCCGAAGGCCGCGTGGGCCGGGTAGACGTGGTAGCAGTTCAGCCACACCCGGCCGGCCTTGATGCCGCGACCCATGCGGAAAGCGCGATTGGTGTCGCGGGTCCAGACACCCGCGCCCAGGCCGTATTCGGTGGCGTTGGCAATCGCGAGGGCCTCGGCCTCGTTCCGGAACGTGGTTACACCCAGGGTGGGACCGAAGATCTCTTCCTGGAACACGCGCATATCGTTGGTGCCCTGCAGCAGCGTGGGCTGGATGTAATATCCGCCGGCAATGTCGCTGCCGACCGCCGCCTTGCCGCCGCCCATCAGGAAGTGGGCGCCTTCATTTCGCGCCACATCCATATAGCCCATGATCCGCTCGAACTGCTCCAGTGAAACCTGGGCCCCGACCATGGTATCCGTATCCAAGGGGTTGCCCTGCTTGATGTTCTTCGCCCGCGCCAGCACCCGCTCGATAAAGTCACCGTAGATACTCTCCTGCACCAGCGCCCGGGAGGGGCAGGTGCAGACCTCGCCCTGGTTGAAGAAGCCCAGCAGCACTCCTTCGACGCACTTGCTGATAAAGTCGTCCTCCTGGCACATGATGTCCTCGAAGAAGATATTGGGGGACTTGCCACCCAGTTCCACCGTGGACGGGATCAGCGACTTCGCGGCGTTGCCGAGGATTATCTGGCCCACCGCGGTGGAGCCGGTGAACGCGATCTTGGCGATGCGGTTTGAGGTGGCGAGCGCCTGGCCTATTTCCTCACCATAGCCGTTGAGAATATTCACCACGCCGGGCGGCAGCAGGTCGGCGATCATCTCCATCATCACCAGGACCGAGACCGGCGTCTGTTCCGCCGGCTTGAGCACCACGCAATTGCCCGCGGCCAGGGCCGGTGCCAGTTTCCACCCCGCCATCAACAGCGGGAAATTCCAGGGGATGATCTGCCCTACCACACCCAGGGGTTCATGGAAGTGGTAGCACACCGTGGTGGCATCGATCTCCACTGCCGAGCCCTCCTGGGCGCGGATACAACCGGCGAAATAGCGGAAATGATCGACCAGCAGCGGCAGGTCCGCGTTCAGGGTCTCGCGAATGCCCTTGCCGTTGTCCCAGGTCTCCACGTAGGCCAGGGTTTCCAGGTTGGCCTCGATTCGGTCCGCAATTCGCAGCAGGATATTGGAGCGCTCCGCGGCCGGGGTTTTACCCCAGGCATCTGCCGCCGCGTGGGCCGCATCCAGGGCGAGGTGCAGATCCGCCGCTGTGGAGCGGGGGACTTCACAAAATACCTGCCCTGTCACCGGGGAGATGTTATCGAAATACTGGCCCGCTTTCGGGGCTACCCACTGGCCGCCGATAAAATTCTCGTAGCGGCTCTTGAAGCTGAACAGGGCGTCTTTGCTGCCGGGCATGGGGTAAAGCATGGGAGGTTTCTCCGGTTATTATCAGGGCCTGCACAATATAGCGCAGGACGCGCCAATTGGCAGTGATTCCCGCAGTGCATTCACGCATCCCCCGTCACTTGACACAGGGGCGGCTGCTGGCTATCTTTAGTTCTTTTTTGGAACCTTTAAAAATTCTGGCCTGGGAGAACGGCAATTGACTGCACGGGTAGCTCTGATCATCGGCGCCGGGGACGCCATCGGCAGCGCGATCGTGCGCCAGTTTGCCGCGCAGGGCCTGACCGTCTGCGCGGCGAGGCGCAATGGCAATCGCCTTGCGCCACTGGTGCAGGAACTGACTGCCGCTGGTCAGCCCGCCCACGCGTTCAGCTGTGACGCGCGCAGGGAGGAGGCGGTGAACGAGTTGTTTGCCAATATCGAGGCCGCGATCGGTGAGATCGAGGTGATGGTATTCAACGTCGGCGCCAATGTGCCGATGGGAATACTGGAAACCGACAGCCGCAAGTTTTTCAAGATCTGGGAAATGGCCTGCTTCGCGGGCTTCCTGTGCGGCCGTGAGGCGGCGCGTTACATGAGCGGCCGCGGGCGCGGCACCATCCTATTCACGGGCGCGACCGCCAGCGTGCGCGGTGCCGCCGGGTTCGCCGCCTTTGCCAGTGCCAAGCATGGCCTGCGGGCCCTGGCCCAGAGCATGGCGCGGGAACTGGGTCCGAAAAATATTCATGTCGCCCACGTGGTGATTGACGCGGCGGTAGACACTCAATGGATCAGCGATAACGTTCCGGAGTTCGCCGCGCTCAAACTAAAGGACGGCATAGTCAACCCGGCGGATCTCGCCCGGAACTATGTCATGCTCTACCAGCAGCCGCGCAACGCCTGGACCTTCGAGTTGGACGTGCGCCCCTGGATGGAGCGCTGGTAGACCACAAGACCCTGGTAAGAGGAGAGAGACGTGAGCAAGACCGTGGAATTTTATTTCGATGTGGGCAGCCCCACTGCCTACCTCGCCCACAAACGGCTGCAGCAACTGCGCGCACAGTACGGGCTGGAGCTGCGCTATATGCCCATGCTATTGGGCGGTGTGTTCAAGGCCAGTGGCAACACCTCGCCCATCGCCATTCCCGCGAAGGGCAAATACATGCTGGAGCAGGACCTGCCGAGGTTCGCGGCGCGCTACGGCGTGCCACTAATCTTCAACCCCCACTTTCCGATCAACACCCTCAACCTGATGCGGGCGGCGGTGGCAGCTCAACAACTGGGATGCGATGACGCTTACCTGGACCGCGTGTTCGACGCGATCTGGGTGGAGAAAAACAACATGGGGGATGCCGCGGTGGTGGAACAGGTACTGGCGGACGCCGGCCTTGACGCAGGGGCATTGATTGCCCGGTCACAGGATCCCGCGGTGAAAGCCGAACTGGTTGCAAACACTGAGGCCGCCGTCGCGCGCGGGGTCTTCGGCGCCCCAACCCTGTTTATGGACGGGGCGATGTATTTCGGGCAGGATCGGCTGGACTTTATCGAGGAAGCGCTGAAGGCTTAGTTATGCAACTACCCGGCTACAACCGAGCTACTCACTTCGGCATCGTCTGGGGTATCACCCTGGCGGTGATCACCCTGGTGGAGTGGAACAGCCTCGACCGCGACCCGGTAAAGCAGGAGATTCTAAGTCCCTTCATTGAGCGCACCATGGCGGTGTCGGTAGCTGAGGCCGACGCGCCACCCGCTGACTCGACCGGGACTGGCGATTCCGCGCAATCCCCCGACGCTGCACTGCGCTACGACGTCCAGATCGCGTTCAACGGCCCCCTGTTCCTGGCCTGTTTTTTTACACCGATACTTGTTTTCCAGGGCATTGGCATGTTGTGGGACCGCTTCCGCCGCGGCTGAACGCCTGCCGCGTCCCCGTCACCGGGGCTACCCTGCCACCAGTTCATCATCCGCAACGATGCGCAGGGGCAACAGCTCACTGTCGCCGGTGATAATCAGCGACTTGTCCACCCGCACGCAGCTGCCGGCGTAGCGACCCCGCACGGCAAAAGTACATACCTGGGCCCTGTAGCCGTCTATCCTGGGGAGTTTCCACAGGCGCTGGTAAATCTGATCCTGCCGATGAAAGCCGCCACGAGTTTCTTTCAGCAGATTATCGTGCTTGTCAAACAGGCTGATATTCAAACCGCAGCGCCCCGCGATCGGCTTGGTCACATAGCCGCGCCGGTTGAAGTCCCCGGTCAAATCATACTGGGAATTGAGCAGGTAGGGATGGTTCGGGAATATCTTCCACAGCAGCGGCAGCATGGCCTTGTTACTGGGTATCAGCGTCCAGAAGGGCTCGTAGACCATCACCTCGGGGCGCAAGAGGACATCCACCAGGCGCGGCGCCTTGCCTGCGTCAGCACCCGTGCGCAGCGGCGGCCTGGCATCCTCGTCCTCGCACTCGGCGCGAATCTGCTCCAGCGCCGTCTCCCAGGCCCAGGTTTTCCAGACAAAGAGGATCGGGGTTCCCTCGCCGTCGACGATTTCGCCCTTCTCATTCCAGCTCAATTCGCTGACGCCCCTGATGGTCCTGCACGCCAGGCCCGCGGCTTCGGCCGCCGCGCGGATGTACTCGGCGTGATAGGTCTCCTCGTCGTTCTCGTCCTGCATGATGTGCAACATGCCCTGGATGCCACTCGCCGCCCAGGCGTCCACCAGTTCCGCAGTCAGTCCGGCGCCAGGATCCTCGCCCTCGCTGACGCCAAAGTGCGAGGCCCATTTGCCCTGCACCCGGCCCGCCTCCATATAGCATGAAGCGGAGTCGGCGTTGTACTCATACACCTTGATGCCGCGCTGGGATACCGCGAAATCGAAGCGACCAGTGATGATCTGGCCGCGCCGATTGTCCCAGGACTTGCGCAGCCGAGGCCACAGGCTGACCGGAATATTGAAGCGCAGCAGCAGGTTGTCGTCCTGCAACACCGCCTGGGTGGCGTGCATGAACATCAGGTGCAGTTCGTTGGTAGCGCGCCGGAGCTCGTGTTCTGCGGTCTCGGACATGCGAAAGTAACGATATTGTTCCGTGTCATCCAGCGCCTCCGTCAGCCTATGGCCGTGCATGGCCTGCACAAAGGCGGCTTCCGCGGCATCAGCCATATCAAGCCATGGCGTCTCGTGCTGGCCCCGCCGCGGTGCAAGGCGACTGTTGAGCCGATAGAGTTGGGGCTGGGCGGGACCGCTTTTTTCCGCATGCCGCGCATCCGCAGTCTGGATGACCCAGCCCAGTACATGGGAGTCACTGGCGCCGGACTGAATGCGATAGCCCCCCTCGGCGGTATGGCTGAGCGGCAATTCGCGAGACCAGGTCTGGTGCTCAGGGAGTTTGCAGTGCTCGAGATTCTGCTCGGCAAAACGAATACGATCCGCCATCACCTCGGTTACGATCGCGACATGGCCGGTTACCTCGAATTCGCCCCCCTCCTCCCATATCAACAGGCATCCGGGTTGGGGCGCGCGCAGGCTGCCATTGCGGAAAGAGTGCAGCGGCAACAGCTCGTTATCCACCAGCCGGGTGACATGGTGAAGGGCGAATATATCGTAGGCCATGGCGACATCGTCGAAGACATAGCCGTGATTGACATATAGCCAGCGACGGGCGAACTCCACGCACTGCCACTTGTAGCCCATGTACACGCCATCCAGGAAACTGCGGAAGGAGTCGCGATCCGGATATTCAGCAGGGTCGACGCTGGCATAGTGGGAGGAGTAGATGGCCACGTTGCCGGGAGCGCGACCCAGCAGTGTACCGAATTTCTCGGGGGGGAATTCGAGCTTGTGCACGATAAATCCGTAATAGCAAGGCAGGCTCTATCATCGGTTACCCCGATCTGCCTGGCAATATATGCCCGAACGGCCAGGTCGCAATAATCAGAACACGATGCTGTCGCCGCGGGCAGGGATTCTCACTTTCAACTTCTGGTCCCGCCAGAGCCTGTCTGCCAGGATATCCTGGGCGGTGGGCTCACCATGCACCAGCAGGGTGCGCGGCTGCGGCTGAAAACCCGCCACCCACGCCAGCAATTCGCGCTGGCCTGAGTGTGCCGATAGTCCGCCCAGAGTCTCCACCCGGGCGTTGACCACGTACTCCTCACCAAACATGCGGATGGTTTTCGCCCCGTCGACGATGACCCGGCCCAGGGTGCCCCTGGCCTGGTAACCGGTGAAAATGATGGTATTGCGCCGGTCCCAGATACGCTGCTTGAAGTGGTGGCGAATACGTCCTCCGGTACACATGCCGCTGCCGGCAATAATGATGGCGCCGCTCCTGATGCGGTTGATGGCCATCGACTCCTCCGTGCCGGACGCCAGGTTGAGGGTGGGCAGGAACTTCTCCAGCGAATTCTTGTGCACGTTACTGAGGTGGCGAATATCCTCCCCGTCCAGCAACTTAAGCCAGCGGTCATAGACCCGCGTCACGGCTATGGCCATGGGGCTGTCGAGGAACACCTGCCAGTTGTCCAGCTCGCCCTGGTAATGCAGGCAACCCAGGTGAAACAGCAGGTCCTGGGTGCGCCCGACCGCGAAGGCGGGAATCATCACATTGCCACCGGCCTGCCAGGTTTCCCTGAGGATATCGCGCAACTCCACCTCGGTATCCTCCTCGCTGCGATGGTCGCGGTCACCGTAGGTACTCTCAACCAGCAGGACGTCAGCCCGATCCAGTAACGTGGGTTCATTCATCAGGGCGGAATCGCCCTTACCCAGGTCGCCGGAGAACACCAGCACCTTTTTCTCACCGTGCTCGCGCAAGGTGATTTCGACGATGGCAGAACCCAGGATGTGCCCGGCGTCGTAAAAACGCAGGGACGCGCCCTCACCCAGGGGCACGGTGTCGCGATAGCGATGCCCGTCACACTGCCTGACCACCGCTTCCACGTCCTCCATGGTATAGATGGGATCGAGCAGCGACCGCCCCTGCCGGGCATTGCGGATATTGGTTCGCTCCAAATCGCGCAGGTACAGCCCAACCGAGTCATTGAGCATGATTTCCAGCAGCTCGGCGGTGGCCCGGGTACATATCACCGGGCCGGTAAAACCCTCATGACACAACTTCGGTAACAGTCCCGAATGATCGAGGTGGGCATGGGACAAGACCACAGCGTCGATAGAGGCCGGGTCGAAGGCAAACTGCTCGTCCTGGATACGCTCTACCGCGTCACCGCCCTGGTGCATGCCGCAATCGAGAAGTACCCGGCCTATACCCGGGCTTTCCAGCAGGTGGCAGGAACCGGTGACTTCCTGGGCCGCCCCGAGAAAGGTAATCGTAGCCATTGTGTCAGTGCCTCAATCGTCGAGTAAATGCTGGTAGTGATCGGAGCAAAAACCGCGGTACTGCATGAAGCGGGCGCGCCGGGCCCTCTCTTTCAGGTCCACCGGGCCAGGCGCGCCGAATTTCTTGCAGAACACGTCTTGCGCCAGCACGCTCCAGTCCGGCACCGCCACTGCCAGGGCCCGGGCTACAGCGGCGTCGGAAATCGACTTCGCGCGCATCTCCTGCCGCACCCTGGCCGGACCGTAACCCCTGAGGGCGCGCAGGCGGGCAAAACTCTCGGCATAGCGGTCATCGCTCTGCAACTTCTCGTCCGCCAGTATCTGCAACTGCGCCTCGAGCATTGCCTCGTCATCAAACTGGCGCCGCAGCTTCTGGCGCAGTTCTCCCAGGGAGTGCTCGCGCCTCGGCAGCAGATTCATTGCCGCCCGGCGTATCTCGGCGGCTGTGCCTGCGGTAGCGGCATTGCCTGCAGGGGCGGGCTTGACGTCGGGTTCAGTCATGTAAAAAAAGGCGCCGGGGCTATTCGGGGAGATAAGCAGGTTCCCGGCGCCTGTAAGAACGTTAACAGCAAGCAGGTGTCGCCGACCGACCAGGATCAGTCCTGATCGGCGGTAAGGTCTTCGTCATCCGCGGCGGCAGAGACAGCAACCTTGATCGGCGGCACATCCTGGCTGAGCATCTGGGTGCGGATCTGGGTTTCGATCTCGTTAGCCAATGCAGGGTTGTCTTCCAGGAACTTGGCAGCGTTTGCCTTGCCCTGCCCGATCTTGTCGCCCTTGTAGGCATACCAGGCGCCGGACTTGTCGACCAGGTTCAATTTCACACCCCAGTCAATGACCTCACCCATATGGTAGATACCCTTGCCGTACATGATCTGGAACTCGGCCTGTTTGAAGGGAGGCGCCACCTTGTTCTTCACCACCTTGACCCGGGTCTCGTTGCCCACTACCTCGTCACCGTCCTTGACCGCGCCGGTACGGCGGATGTCCAGGCGCACCGAGGAGTAGAATTTGAGCGCGTTGCCGCCGGTAGTGGTCTCGGGGTTGCCGAACATGACACCGATCTTCATGCGGATCTGGTTGATGAATATGACCAGGCAGTTGGTCTGCTTGATCGCCCCGGTCAGCTTGCGCATGGCCTGGCTGAGCAGGCGGGCCTGCAGGCCGACATGGGAATCGCCCATCTCGCCCTCGATCTCGGCCCGCGGCACCAGGGCCGCCACCGAGTCTATTACCAGCACATCCACCGCCCCGGAGCGCACCAGCATTTCGGCCACCTCCAGTGCCTGCTCGCCAGTATCGGGCTGGGACATGATCAGGTCTTCCACCCGCACGCCAAGCTTCTCGGCGTAGATGGGGTCCAGGGCATGCTCGGCGTCGATAAAGGCCGCGGTGCCACCGGCCTTCTGGGCCTCGGCAATCACCTGCAGGGTCAGGGTAGTCTTGCCCGAGGACTCCGGCCCGTAGATTTCGCAGATGCGCCCCTTGGGCAGGCCGCCGATGCCCAGGGCGATATCCAGGCCCAGAGAACCGGTGGAGATCGAAGGCATCACCACCCGCGGCTGGTCTCCCATCCGCATGACCGTACCCTTGCCGAACTGGCGATCGATCTGACTCAGTGCAGCTTCCAGCGCTTTGACTTTATTGGCTTCCATTGTGGCGTTCTCCTGTGGCCGTCCAGTAATACTACTGTATATATACTCAGTGGTTTGAAAGCGGATTGCAAGCCCCAAAAACAATTAAATTCGGTCCGCAGGCAGCGGCAGGAAAAACCCGCCTGATCGGGCTACAGGTACACTGCTGCCCCGTGAGGGCCCCTTGTGCGGGGATAGAATCCCACCCCTGCTGCCCACGCATGTACAGGCCCTCCCGCAGGATGGTAACGTCCTGAGGCGGGACAGGACGCCAGCGACGCAACCCGGGAGTAACAATGGATAGCAGCACCCTCGAGCAGTTACTGCGGCCGGAGGCCTTCAGCCAACCCTGCGAAGCCGCACGGCTGCGTGAAACCCATATCTCCTGGGTCATCCTCTGTGGCGAGTTCGCCTACAAGATCAAGAAACCGGTCGATTTCGGCTTCCTCAACTTCTCCACCCTGCCCCTGCGCCGCCATTTTTGTGAACAGGAACTGGCATTGAACAGGCGCTTTGCCCCGGAACTCTACCTCGCGGTCATCGAGGTCACCGATGACGGCTCGGGGCCCCGCTTCGAGGGTCGCGGCGCGGTCATCGACTACGCGGTGAAAATGCGCCGCTTCGACGAAACCCTGCTGCTGGACAACCTGGCGGCCCGCGGCGAACTGGATCGCTCCCTGGTGCGCAGCCTGGCCCGGGAGATCGCGCAGCAGCAGTCCCGGGCGCCGGTCTGCCACCCCGGGTCCGCCGCCAGCGAACCCGGCTCGCCCGCGGCCCTGCTGGCCGCGATCGAGCAAAACTTCCGCCAGGTGCGGGACTACCGCCTCGCGCCGGCACAGGCGGAGCAGTTGCTGGCGGTGGAGCAGTGGACGCTGCAGCGCTACCGCGAGCAGCTGCCCCTGTTGACCCGGCGCGCGGCCGAGGGCCTGGTGATCGACGGCCACGGCGATGCCCACCTGGGCAACATCGCCCTCATCGACGGCGCGGTGCGCCTGTTCGACTGTATCGAGTTCAACCCGGCCCTGCGGATCATGGACAGCATCGGCGAAATCGCCTTCCTGACCATGGACCTGCAAGCCCGGGGACACCCGGGGGAGTCGCACTGGCTGCTGGCGGATTACCTGGAGTATCGCGGCGACTATACTGGCCTCGCGCTGCTCAACCTCTACCGCTGCTACTTCGCGCTGGTGCGCGCCAAGGTCGCGCTGTTGCGCGCACCGCCGCAGCGCGCGGTCACGGAGGACACACCGGCCTGCGCTGACTTCTGTCATTACCTGGCCCTCGCAGGGACGTACTGCCACAGGCCAGCGACATTCCTGGCGATCACCCACGGCGTCTCCGGCAGCGGCAAGTCAACGATCGCCGACAAACTGGTGGCGGCAGGGGGCGCGCTGCGTATCCGTTCCGACGTGGAGCGCAAGCGCCTGTTCGGCCTGGCCCCGGAGCAGCGCAGCGAACCGGCGGATGCAACGCGGCTGTACGGCAGCCCCATGAGCAGGCGGACATTCGCACGCCTGGAGCAGCTGGCCGCAGTGGGGATGGCGGCCGGGTTCGCGGTTATCGTCGACGCCACCTTCCTGCGCCGGCGCAGCCGGGATCGCTTTCGCCTGCTGGCGCGGCACCTGGGTCAGCCCTTCGTGATCATCGACTGCAATGCTCCGCCGCAGCAATTGCGCGAGCGCCTCACTCTGCGCGAGCGGGCGGCCCAGGATGCCTCCGAGGCCGGGGTGCGGGTGATGGAAAGCCAGCTTCAGCTCGATGAGCCACTGGGGGATGCCGAGCTGACACGCGCGATGGCGGCCGATTCCGGCGAGGATCAGGATGCGCTGTGGTCACGCCTTCAGCTGATCGCGCGCCCGTCGTCTGCCACCGCATAGAACAGGCAGTCGGACTCGGCGATGGCCGCATTGTTGGTGATCATGAACAGCCTGAGGGGCCTGGCCGGGTACAGCTCACCGTTCTCGATTCGCACCAGGCGGCTGACCGCGCAGCGGCCGGCGGCGTCACGGGCCGAAAACAGGCTGCGCTCGGGCCCGGCGGCCCATCCCAGCAGGGTGTCGGCACCCACGGTGCCGAAGTTGTGGTGCTCGATGTCGGCCCTGAGGGTGATATCGAAGCTGGCGCTCGGCTGTTCGGCGTAGGTCAGCGTTACCTTGTCGTTGAGCTCAAGGCGGATCGGGTCCCGCAGCAGTTCCAGCCCCCAGTCCGCCGGGGGCGGATCCAGCACGGACGCGGCCTCGAAATAACCGCAAAGGCCCTCCCAGGCGAGCTCATGGGCCTGTTCATCGAGCCGCCCGCCCACTTCAACCGTCACGGTCGGGCAGCTGCTTTCGCTGATCTCCATCAGTGCCCCAAGGCCCAGGTTGGCGACGATCAGGCGCTGGGTAAAGAATGACACCAGCGCATCGTGCTGCCGGTCCATGTGGGTGCACACGCCGAACGACGGGCCGGACCCCGAGGTGTTGTGCATGTCCACCACCGCCTCGGGACGGTGCAGGCGGAGTATCTCCAGTATCTCCTGGGCCAGCGCGCCCTGGGCATCGTCGAAGGGCGGCCGGAAGCAGCGGTTGAGGTCCCGCGCCCGGGGCAGCATGCGGTGACTGAACAGGGGAGGTGCCAGCGCCGCCACCACCGAGGCCACGATGCAGACCACGTTTACCGCCGGGCGCCGGCCGGATCGCAACCAGCGCCACAGTGCCATCGCCCCCGAGGGCTCGTTGCCGTGCAGCAGGGTCACCAGGGCCCGGGTCCGCCCCGGGTCCTCTCCGGAAAAGAAAAAGCAGGTGGGGCCGTCCAGCCAGCGCAGGAACTCCTCGACATTGTTGCCGCCGCTACCCGGCGCCGGGTCGCGGATAAAGTTGAAACGCCTCAAAGCGGCCACTCCGCAACCGGGAGGTTTGCCTCGCTATGGCCCATATAGGTCTCCAGCAGTTGGTGCAGCGCGTCGGGCAGGGGCATTCTGCCCTGCAGTTGTGCCAGCATCCCGCGCTGCCAGGTGGCGCCGGTCTGCTGCTGTTGCAGGCGCCGCTCGATCACATCCAGGTACCGCACCGACTCCGCCGCGGGAACGCCGATGCCATCGAGCCCCTGCCTTGCCAGCGGCAGCAGGCTGGCGAGGATGTCGGTTACTGTCCGCTCGCGGTGCCCGCATTGGCCCGCGCCCGGCCACAACAGCTTCGCCGCCAACCCGTGCTGGGCGGCGCGGTAGAAATTGTACTCAGCCCAGGCAAACGGCAGCCCCGGCAACAATTCGTTTATCTGCGGGCGCAGGCCCTCCGCAAGGCCGACCAGCAACGCGGCGTTGGCCACCATATCCACCGCGGTGGGGCCCGCCGGCAGGGCGCGCATTTCAATGCGCAGGTGGCCGCCGTCGACGTTATCGTAGATCGGCCGGTTCCACAGCCACACGGTGCCCTGGTGCAGGCGCAGTTCCGCCAGGCTGGGGGTCATACCCCTGGCGAGTTCGGCGGCGGGAGTACTGCCGGAACAGATCGGCAGCAGCGCCGGGTAAATCCGTGCCACCTCCGCGAACAGTTCCAGCGCGCCGCGCCGCGCCCAGCCCTGGCCGAAGTTGACCCGGGCGGGCTCCCTGGCGCTGTAACGGTCCACGTGCCGGGTGTCGATGGACTGCTTGAACAGGGGCACCCGGGTCTCGTGCCACAGACGCCGGCCGAACAGCGTCGGCGAGTTGGCGCCCAGGGCGAGCACCAGCGGCGTCACCAGCTGGATGGCATTGAAGGTATCGGCGTAATCCGCCGGCCGCACCCGGTAGTGCACCTGAAATGAGGTATTGGCGCCCTCGAGGGTGATGTCCGCCAGTTCGAGCCTGAGGGGGTCATCGCCATTGATATCGATCCGGAATTCATCGCCGCGCCGCCTGATCAACTGATCGACGAGGGCGTGGTAGCGGCGGCGCGGAGTAATGCAGTGGGAGCCGAAGTCCGCCTGGCGCAGGGTGGGCAGGATACCGATAGGGACTATGCGCCCCCCGTGGCGCGCCGCCACGCCCCTGAGCTGACCGAGCCTGGCGATGATTTCGCGCTCGGTGGCAGCGAATGCGGATGCCGTGAAGGTGTAGGGCGAGAGGTTGAATTCGAGATTATAGCGGTTGAGTTCGAGGGTCAGGTGGGGGTCGCCCGAATCCGTCAGGATCTCCTCGTTGGCGTACAGCGGGTTGCCGGCCCCGTCGACAACATACAATTCCAGCTCGGAGCCCAGCGAACCGGGGCCGTCGCCAAAGCCCGGCTGCGCCAGTAATTGCCGCAGGCAATCGAGGTTTTCCTCGAGCCGCAGGCCGAAGGCCTGATAATCCTCCGCGCCAAAGCTGGTCCTGTCGATTTCTATGCCCATAGGTGGCCATTGTGCGCAGCAGGCACTCGCTTGTTATTGATCTGGATCGTCTCTGCGGCAAAAGCCCGGCGACGGATAGCGGGAAATTAACCGGCTACTGCTCTATGGCATAGCTCAGGCTGACCGTCACCTGGTAACTGCTCTCCCCCGCCGCCACGGGTACCGCATCGGCTGCCGGTGCGGCCATCATCATTTCAGCGCGCATCATGGGCGCAGGCGCGGGCATGAAGGACTGCTCGGAAATCTCCAGCACCCTGCCGAGCTTCACCCCCGCGGCCGCGGCCAGGGTTTTTGCCCTTGCCATGGCGTCCTGCACCGCGGCGCTGCGCGCCTGCTCGATCGCGGCCGAGGGGTCGTCGTTGCTGAACAGGATGTTGCCGCCCTCGTTGACCCCGAGAGTCACCGCCTGGTCCATGACGGCGCCGAGCTTGCCGAGGTCGCGCACCCG
>JBFZEF010000281.1:0-3948 GCA_041307045.1 Halioglobus sp. | reverse complement strand
AATCTGGCTGTTGCCACCCTCTTTCCACAGGGCGCGAAAGTCCTTGGGCAGCGGGTCGCGGGAGATCTGTCCCGCTTCGAGTTGCGCAGGATCCCAGAATGATTCGAGCAGGATGATGTGTACATTGCGCGGCGGGGAATCCCCATCGGGCTCGTCGCGCGGCGGCAGCCCCGCCAGCAGCCGGGTCCGCGCGGCCCGCACCGCTTCCTGGTCCGGCGGACTTACCCGATCAGCGAAGTAGCGCGCGCCCTCCATCAGGGAGTAGAGCATGGCGCCCCGGTAAAGGTAATTGGAGTGCTGGTCCCACACCGAATTACCCACATAGCGGTCGAGTGGCCTGATGATATTCTGCGGCTGGTAAACCAGCGTCACGCCAAGCAACAGCAGCGTTGCCAGCGCCAGCCAGGATCCGCGCCGGCGCAGGCTGAAGTTGAAAATAAGCAGGCTGAGCAGGATCACCAGTGGCAGCGCGGCGAGGTAGAACTGCCAGCCCTCCAGCAACAGCAGCAGCGCGCGCAAGGCGTACACATCGTCCGGCATGATCGGCCCGCCGAAGTAGCTGATCTTCACGGCGTTGCCGATGTACAGCACTGCCATCAACAGGCCCTGCACCAGCAGGAATACCCAGGCGCGATTGGAAAGCTCGAAGATCGCGTAGGCGAGCAGCAGGTTCAGCGCATAATCACGGGGTATGGCCGCAGGCACCACGGCGACATCGAATACCAGGACACCGATGGCGTAACACACCGCGTAGAAGAACGCGGTGGAAACAATGGGGAGCAGGACGCGGCGCCTGGACCATGGCATGGGATCACCATGCCCACATCAGGCTGCGACGTCGACGTCAGTAGATCCTGCTTTGCCGACTGGCACGACACCCGCAGCAGTGTCGGAGACACTTTCCCTCGGCAAGGTAGACGCGAACGCCACAACCAGTGTCGCGGCGAAGGGCGTGGACATCACCGCCAGAACGGCCAGCCAGGCGATTTCCGCGGGGTCCTCAGCGCCCGTGCCCAGGTATATTGCTGCGAACGCCAGCAGCAGGGCAGCCAGGACCGTGAGTTCCGCTCGGGCCTCACGCACCGCAGCCACCAGGGAATTTGGCGCTTCGCACTTGGGTGTGCGCAGAAACGGATGATTGCTGGTCATCAGTCCACTGATCACGGCGCGCCCCACCGTGTAGCTCAGGGACAGACCGACCAGCGATGCGGACAGTGCCGCGCCGATACCAGGGTTTACCCTGGCAAGATGCAGCCACAGCGACTTGGAGATTTTCATCACGAACAGTCCGACGACCACCAGGGATATGACGACCGGCGGAACAGTAAAAACGGTCGGAAAGACAGCCGACAGCAGTGACCACGTAATAGCCAGTGCCACAAAAACCAGGGACAGGCCATCGGACAGCCAGGGCAGCCACCCTGCCAGGAACTGGTAGCGTTGCGCCGGCGTCAGGCCGGAGCCCGACTGCCCTGCCCGCCCCAAAAACAGGCTCCCGGCGTTGCGCTTGAGAATCTGCATACCGCCGTAAACCCAGCGATGGCGCTGCTTGCGATAGGCATCGAAGGTATCGGGCATCAACCCCCGGCCGTAGGACTGGGGAATATAGTGCGCGAGATAACCCGCCGCGAACAGGCGCAATCCCAGTTCAGTGTCCTCGGTGATACTCCAGGTCGACCAGGCCCCGACGGATTCCAGCGCATCCCGACGGATCAGGCACATGGTGCCGTGCTGAATGATCGCATTGTGCTCATTGCGCTCCACCATGCCGATCTGGAAGAAGCCGGCGTACTCGCCGTGCATCCAGCGCTTGAAGCGGCCGGCATTGAAGTCGCGGTAGTCCTGCGGGCACTGTACCAGGGCGATGCGCGGGTTCTGGAAGGCCGGAACCGCGGTGCGCAGCCAGTCGGGGGCGACCTGGTAATCGCTGTCTATGACAGCAATAATTTCTGCGTCGGCCGATGTCTGCTCGAGCGCCAGGTTGAGCGCGCCGGCCTTGAATCCCTCCACGTTGTCCATGTGGAAGAAGCGGAATTTCGGACCGAGGCTGCGGCAGTGGCCCTGGACCGGGCGCCACAGGGAATCATCCGCGGTGTTATTGTCGAGCACGATGACCTCGAAATTCGGGTAGTCGAGCCGCGCGAGCGCGTTCAGGGTCTGCATCACCATCAACGGAGGCTCGTTGTGGGTAGGCAGGTGGATGGAGACAAAGGGGTGGCTGCCATCCGGCTCATACTGCGCCGGCGCCCTGCTCTGGCGCCAGAGACTCAGGGCAAATTCGATGGTCTCGGTGAAGAGCAGCGCCGCCGCGCAGATGAGTGCGGGCACGACCAGGACCGCGGATATCACCGTGCCCCAGTCCAGATACTCCACCACCCAGGTGTCGAAGATGGCCAGCGCCTGCGATATTGCAACCGCGATGGCGAGGCCCACCGCGAGATAGCCGGGGACGCTCATCGCGGGCATCCTGGGCATGACCAGCATCCCCAGGGTAATGACCAGGGCCACCGCCACGGAGGCAAACAGGTACCAGTCCGGGCGCGTCGACAGCTCGCCTGCCAGGCGCAGCTTGGGCCTGGCCTCGGCATCGAAAACACCCCAGTAGGCACCCACCGCGCCCTCCTGGTCCCGCTTCCAGGGCTGGTCGAAGGCCTCGATGACGTAGTAGTCGTACTCGCGATCAGCGGCCAGGTCGAGGAAATTGCGCAGGAAATAGGCTTCCGTTGCCGGCGATGGCACCGAGCTGCGCTTGGTGCGACCCTCGGAGGGCCAGCCGGCCTCGGCGATCACGATTTTCCGGCCGGGGAATTGCTTCTTGAGAAGCCGCATGCGATCCCGGACATAACGGTCTCCCTCCCGGGCCTCTACGCCCTCCCAGTAGGGCAGCAGGTGAGCGCCGACAAAATCGCTGGCCTCGGCGAGTTCCGGGTACTTCAACCACACGCTCCAGACATCGGCATAGCCGACCTCGACGCTGGCGGGAACCGCATCTCTGACCCTTTGCAGGTACGCCTTAAGCGCGGCGGCGGACAGCTCTTCGCGCAAAACCACCTCGTTGCCGACGAACACCCGGCGGATGACCCCGGGATAGGCGTTGATCAGGGGAATGGCGCGGGCCAGCTCAGCCTCGTTGTAGGCGGTATCGTTGGACAGCCAGATCCCCAGGGACACCTGCAGGCCGCCCAATTCCTGGGCGATACGGGGAACGACATCCAGCCCGCGGTCAACGGAATAGGTGCGGATATTCCCCGTCCACTCGCGCAGGAGAGTCAGGTCGCTGCGAATCCGATCCTCGGGTATCTGCTCCAGCTGTCCCCGGTTGTAGATCCCGGAAGGGTTGTAGGCGAGCCCCCCGAATTTGCCCTCCCAATCCGGCGCGTCGAGCGGCCGGTTCAGGGCCGCCCAGAACATCAGGGACGCAATACTTACGATCGCAATTGCCGTTGGTATACGCATGGGGGTGTAGGGCCGAGTACTCAGGAGGTTGGGTATGTCACGCCCTGCAATCTAGCAACCCGCCTTGTGGCTAACAATGTAAATATGACGCCAAGGTGTCAGAAACATGAACTTTATATGAAGCTGCCGGAGCTGGGCCGACCTGGCGCCAAGGCAGGCCGGCGCCGCATAAAAAACGGGTTGTGTGAATTTTAACCAGATGCGGTCCGGTCCCTGCCCTGCCTCATGCTTTGGCGTTATCATGCCCGCGTCCCGGCCATCGGTTTTGTTGTCCCCATGATCCCTGTTCGCACCCTGTTGTTGATTACCTGCCTCATCGCCCTCGGCGCCTGCAAACAACCACTGGCAATCCAGGGCGAAGGGGATATCGTCGAGCTGAACCGCGGCGAGCGCGGCTGCGCGCTGGAGGAATTCAGGGCCGGCTGGACCCGCTGCAGCAGTAACGACGTCTTTGATTCAGAGTCCCTGAGGTATCGCGCACTGCCGCGGCCC
>JBFZEF010000278.1:0-3177 GCA_041307045.1 Halioglobus sp. | reverse complement strand
GGCAAGGCCGGTCAGGTGCGCAGCTGAACGCGCCCGCAGGTCACTTTTTGTACGCTCAGGGGAAAAGCCATGACTGACCAGACCGTCTCCCTGGGGGACATATGTTTTGATAATGCGGCGCCCTTCGTATTGTTGGGCGGCGTGAATGTGCTGGAGAGCAGGGACTTCGCCCTGCGGGTTGCCGGGCATTACGTCGAGGTCTGCGCGCGCCTGGGTATTCCCTACGTGTTCAAGGCCTCTTTTGATAAAGCCAATCGCTCCTCGATCCACTCCTACCGTGGACCGGGTCTCGAGGAGGGCCTGTCCATTCTCGCCGCGGTCAAGGCGACGCACGGCGTGCCGGTGATCAGCGACGTGCACACCCCGGAGCAGGCGGCGCCCGCCGCCCAGGTGTGCGATATCCTGCAGCTGCCGGCCTTCCTGGCGCGCCAGACCGACCTGGTGGAGGCAATGGCGGCCACCGGCGCGATCATCAATATCAAGAAACCCCAGTTCCTCAGTCCCTCGCAGATGGCCAACGTGGCCGAGAAGTTCGCCGAGTGCGGCAACAGCCGTGTCCTGCTGTGCGAGCGCGGCAGCAATTTCGGCTACGACAACCTGGTGGTGGATATGCTCGGTTTCGGCGTGATGAAGCGTGCCTGCGGCAATGCCCCGCTGATCTTCGACGTCACCCACGCCCTGCAGTGCCGGGACCCGGGGGGCGCCGCGTCCGGCGGCCGCCGCTCGCAGGTGGCTGAGCTGGCCCGGGCCGGCATGGCCGTTGGCCTCGCCGGCCTGTTCCTCGAGGCCCATCCCGAGCCCGACAAGGCCCTCTGCGATGGGCCCAGCGCCCTGCCGCTGGCACTGCTGGAACCCTTCCTGCGGCAAGTGAAGGCGGTGGATGACCTGGTGAAGTCACTGCCGCTACTGGAAATCAACTAGGCCGGCCAAAGGCCGCTTTACGCAAGCGATAGACAGGGAGCCCTGGTAATGAGCACGATCAGACAAGTACAGGCATTCGAGGTTATGGATTCCCGCGGCAACCCCACGGTGCTGGCGGAAGTCACGCTCGATTCCGGCCACGTGGGGGCGGCCTGCGCCCCCTCCGGCGCCTCCACCGGCTCGCGGGAGGCGCTTGAGTTGCGCGATGGCGACGCCGCCCGCTACCTGGGCAAGGGCGTGCTCAAGGCCGTTGCCAATGTCAACGGCCCGATCCGCAGCCTGCTGCTGGGGCGCGATGCCGGAGCCCAGCGCGAGCTGGACGCCGCCATGATTGCCGCCGATGGCACTGACAACAAGGCCAGGTTCGGCGCCAACGCCATCCTCGCCGCGTCCCTGGCGGTGGCGAAGGCCGCGGCCCAGGCCCGCGGCATGCCCCTGTACCAGCACATCGCCAGCATCAACGGCACTACGGAACTGAGTATGCCGGTGCCGATGATGAACATTCTCAACGGCGGTGAGCATGCCGACAATAACGTGGATATTCAGGAATTCATGATCCAGCCGGTGGCGGCTCCCAGCTTCGCCGAGGCCCTGCGGGCGGGGGCCGAGATTTTCCACCACCTGAAAAAAGTACTGGCCGGCCGCGGCCTGAGCACGGCGGTGGGCGACGAGGGTGGCTTCGCCCCCAATCTGCCTTCCAACGAGGCGGCCCTTGAAGTCATCGCCGAGGCCGTCGGCAAGGCCGGCTACCGGCTGGGGACCGACATCACCCTGGCGCTCGACTGCGCCGCGTCCGAGTTCTACCGGGACGGGGTGTACAATCTGGCGGGTGAAGGCAAACAGTTCAACAACGAGGCTTTCACCGACTACCTGGCGGCGCTGGCGGCGAAGCACCCCATCATTTCCATCGAGGACGGCCTGGACGAATCGGACTGGGCCGGCTGGAAAATACTGACCAACAAGATCGGCGACAGGGTGCAGCTGGTGGGGGACGACCTGTTCGTGACCAATACCCGGATCCTGCAGGAGGGCATCAACAAGGGCGTTGCCAACTCCATCCTGATCAAGTTCAACCAGATAGGCAGCCTGACCGAAACCCTGGACGCCATCGCCATGGCCAAGGCAGCCGGCTACACCGCCGTCATCTCCCACCGCTCGGGCGAGACCGAGGACACCACGATCGCCGACCTCGCGGTGGCGACCGCTGCCGGCCAGATCAAGACCGGCTCGCTGTGCCGCTCCGACCGTGTCGCCAAGTACAACCGCCTGCTGCGCATCGAGGCGGAGCTGGCAGGCCGGGCACCCTACCGGGGCCTGGCGGAATTCTCCCGCCGGGGCTGACACTTGCGCTGGCTGCTCGCAGTGTTGCTGATCCTGCTGGTCGGGCTGCAGTATCGCCTGTGGATTGCGCAGGGCAGCCTCGCGGAACGCCATCGCCTGCAGGGCCAGATCGAGGAGCAGGTCCGGATCAACAGCCAGCTGCAGGAGCGCAATGCCGCGCTGGAGCGCGAAGTGCTGGACCTGCAGAACGGGAACAAGGGCCTGGAGCAGCGCGCCCGGGAGCAGCTGGGACTGATCCGCCAGGGTGAAACCTTTTACCGGATTGTGGATGAGCCCGCCGGCGCGACCGGGGAAGGTGCGCCGGCCGCCACCCCGGCCGCCGTTGCCCCGGCGCCGGCTCCCTGATGGCGCCCGGGTGTTGTTGGGGCGTGGTGCCCGCGGCTGGAACCGGCAGCCGCATGGCGGCTGACCTGCCCAAGCAATACCTGCGAATTGCCGGCATCACCCTGCTCGAGCACAGCCTCAACGCCCTGCTGCGCAGCGAGCGTATAGCGGGCGTCGTGGTGGCGCTGCACCCCACTGATGAGCTGGCCGCGGACCTTCCGGTATTCGCCGACCCGAGGGTGCGGCGCGTGGCCGGTGGCGAGCAGCGCAGCGATTCCGTGCTGGCGGCGCTGGCGGCGCTGCTGGCCCTGGGTGAACCCTCGGACTGGGTGCTGGTGCACGACGCGGCCCGGCCCTGCCTGCAGCCGGGCGACCTCGACCGCCTGGTCGAGCGGGTCAGCGCCAGCGGCACCGGCGCTATCCTGGCGGAGCCGATCGTCGATACCGTGAAGGAGGCGAGCGGTGCCGGCCTGGTGCTGCGCACCCTCGATCGCAGTCGCCTGTGGCGGGCCCAGACCCCGCAGATGTTTCGCCTGGGCGAGTTGCATGCCGCCCTCGCAGATGCCCGGGCGCAAGGGCGGGCGATTACCG
>JBFZEF010000277.1:0-3633 GCA_041307045.1 Halioglobus sp. | reverse complement strand
GATCTTGTCAAACATGGGCTTCACTCAACGTAGACCTGCAGCCAGGCACCGGGCCTGATACATGTGGCTGGGACCGTCTGCAGCCATGGATGGCTGCAGCCGAGCCTACATGGATGTACTTGCGGCGTGTCCAGAGCAGCAATACCGGACCCTCGATGCGGCGTAGTATTGGCCCAAACTTTAGATCTGGTCTTTGCAGTGTGAATCAGAGCAGTTAATCAAAAATCTTCCCGGGATTCATAATCCCCTGGGGGTCGAACACGCGCTTGATCTGGCGCATGATCTCGATCTCCAGCGGCGAGCGGCTGTAGTGCAGGTATTCCTTCTTGAGCAGGCCCACGCCGTGCTCCGCGGAGATGCTGCCGCCGTGGCGCTGGACAATCTCGAACACCTGAGAACTCACCGCGCCACAGCGCTGCTGGAACTCGTCGATCGCCATGGCATCCGGCTTGAGGATATTCAGGTGCAGGTTGCCGTCGCCGATATGGCCGTACCAGACCACTTCGAAAGCCGGGTAACTCGCAGCTACCAGCGCCTCCACTTCCGCCAGAAACTGCGGCACCCGGGAAACGACGGTGGAGATATCGTTCTTGTAGGGTGTCCAGCGCGACAATGTCTCGGAAATGTCCTCGCGCAGGCGCCACAGGTTTTCGGCCTGGGCAACGCTCTGGCTGACCACGCCGTCCAGCACCCAGCCCTGTTCCACGCAGTGCTCGAACAGGCCCATGGCAAGCTCCATGGCCTGCTCATCCGGCTGCTCGAACTCCAGCAGGGCATAGTAGTCGGTGGAGGTGGCAAAAGGCCGCTGCAAGCCCTGGTGTTCCACCACCTTGCACAGGGCCAGCTCGGAGAAAAACTCGAAAGCGCACAGTTCCATGCTGCCCTGGAACGCGGCCAGCACCGCCATGATCGCAGCCATATCCGCAACGCCCAGCACCATCACCGCGAGGTTCTGCGGCGGGCGTGACAGGGACATGGTCGCTTCCACCACGATACCCAGCGTGCCCTCGGCGCCGATCACGAGCTGGCGCAGGTCGTAGCCCGCGTTGTTCTTCACCAGGCCGCGGTTCAGGTCCAGCAACTCGCCGCTGCCGGTGACCAGCTTGAGGCCGGCGACCCAGTCCCGGGTCATGCCATGGCGGATGACCTTGATGCCCCCGGCATTGGTGGAGATGTTGCCGCCGATCTGGCTGGAGCCGCTGGAGGCGAAGTCCACCGGGTAAAACAGCCCCCGCTCCTGCGCAAACTGCTGCAGCTGTTCGGTTACCACACCCGCGCCGCAGCGCACAGTGCGATCGACCGGGTTGAAGTCTTCGATCCGGTTGAGGCGGTCCAGGGCCAGCACCAGTTCGCCATTGCGGGCAACCGCGCCGGCGCTGAGCCCGGTGCGGCCACCGGAAGGGACGATAGCCAGGTTCTCGCGGGCGGCCAGGCGCACGATGTCCTGCACCTGGGTAATAGTAGAAGGCAGCACAACCGCGCCGGCGGCGGGTGCGTAGGCCCGGGTCCAGTCCCGGCCGTAGTGCAGCAGTGACTCCGCGTCCGTCAGCACCCTCTCCGGCCCCACGATAGCCGCCAGTTCCCCGAGAATAATCGTGTCGATCGGTGTCACCAGGCCTACCTCCGCATTATTCACAGGGCGCTGTTTCAAAGGGCGCGTATGGTACCATACGCGCCGTTTTTTACCGCAGCGGCAGCCCGCGCGGACACCCCTGACACTTGCAAGGATTCGCACCGCAATGGCCCCGAAGTCACTGGAAAAGAGCAAGATCCGCTTTCTGTTACTGGAGGGTGTTCACCCCTCCGCGGTGGAAACCCTGCAGCGGGCCGGCTACCACAATATCGAGTCGCACCAGAAGGCGCTGCCACCGGATGAGCTCAAGCGGGCGATAGCCGATGCCCACTTCGTGGGTATCCGCTCGCGCACGCAGCTCAGCGCGGACATTTTCGACGCCGCGAAAAAACTCGTGGCCGTGGGTTGTTTCTGTATCGGCACCAACCAGGTGGACCTCAGGGCCGCCACCGCCCGGGGTGTGGCGGTTTTCAATGCGCCGTTTTCCAATACCCGCAGCGTGGCCGAGCTGGTGATCGCCGAGGCCATCCTCCTGCTGCGCGGGGTGGCGGAAAAGAACGCCGCGGCCCATCGCGGGGTGTGGATGAAGACCGCCGCCAACTCCTTTGAGATCCGCGGCAAGAAACTGGGCATTATCGGCTACGGCAATATCGGGATGCAGCTGGGTGTAATGGCCGAGGGGCTGGGCATGCAGGTGCAGTTTTTCGACGTAACCAACAAGCTGCCGCTGGGCAATGCGCGCCAGGTTGGCAGCCTCAGCCAGTTGCTCGCCAGCTCCGACGTGGTCAGCCTGCACGTGCCCGAAAACCGCTCCACCGGCAATATGATCGGGGCCGGAGAGCTCGCCCAGATGAAGCCCGGCAGCATTCTCATCAACGCCTCCCGGGGTACCGTGGTCGATATCGATGCGCTGGCCGGGCAACTTGCCAGCGGCAGGCTCGGCGGCGCGGCCATCGACGTGTTTCCAGTGGAACCTCGCTCCAATGACGAGGAGTTCTTATCGCCCCTGCGCCAGTTCGATAACACCTTCCTCACCCCGCATATCGGCGGCAGCACCATCGAGGCCCAGGAAAACATCGGCACCGAGGTGGCGGAAAAACTGGCGCGCTACAGCGACAACGGCACCAGCACGTCCTCGGTCAACTTCCCGGAAGTGGCGCTGCCGGAACACGCGGGCAGCCACCGGCTGTTGCACGTTCACCACAATGTCCCTGGCGTGATGGGTGAAATCAACCGGGTCTTCTCGGACAACAAACTCAACATCGTCGCCCAGTTCCTGCAAACCAACGAAGCCATAGGCTACGTGGTCATCGACATCGAGGCGGAATACAGCGACCTTGCGCTGGCCCGGCTGTCCAGCATCGAGGGAACCATTCGCTGCCGGGTGTTGTTCTAGCCCGGGTATCTCCCGAGCAAACCGGCTGCTCAGTTCTGTAGTTTGACGCCAATACTCTTGCCGGTTTCGACCACCGTCATTTTGTAGAAGCCCAGGTAGTTGCGGGTTATTCGGACTTCGGGCTGAGGGGGGCCGCTGTAGAAGTAACGGCCGCGCAATCGCTGGCGCCAGACCTGGCCGTTTTCCAGCCGGAATACCG
Source organism: Halioglobus sp. (assembly GCA_041307045.1). Classification (GTDB taxonomy): domain Bacteria; phylum Pseudomonadota; class Gammaproteobacteria; order Pseudomonadales; family Halieaceae; genus JARRPM01. The sequence continues at coordinate 465 of JBFZEF010000277.1, read as the reverse complement.
TTTCACCGTCCCAACCGCTGAAATCACCGCTGATGCGTGACACGAGCTCAAAATCCTGCTGCGCCTCCCGCACCTCTTCGTTCTTCACTCGCAGAATCTCCGATTCACCTGCGGTGTAGCGCAGCAACCAGGCATTGAGCGCTTCCAATTCCCCGGTGCTGAGCTGGCCCAGTCCGGCAGCGGAAAACTCCTCCGGGCTCATCAGTTTTTCGATGCCGGGAAAGGACTTGTCATCAGCGCCCGCGTGGACTGAGAACAACAGGGCCAAACACAGCGTGATCTGGAATCGCAGGCGCATTGTGGTTACTCTTGACAGGCGAAATGTTCGGCCATTATCGCCACTCCCGTCGTTGTGGGCTACAAAAAGCTGCATAAGGTATCGAGCATCCGATGACAGACCAGATCGAACAAGCGGCAAAGCCAATGATCGGGGCAGCCCTCGCAAAACTGCAGGGCGGCGACGCC